>CAZVIJ010000004.1:0-63328 GCA_964626735.1 uncultured Candidatus Saccharibacteria bacterium | reverse complement strand
GAAGGGTTTCAGGAACGCCTGAGTAGGGCCGATCAACGAAATCCGACGGGAAGAGCACAAACAACTGGGACCTGCCCGAAGGCGCGCATCTTCAGCTTGATCCTACGCTGTCCGATTCTTACATTCAAAATACGCTGAACTGCACGAATGCCTGTTTCACGATTGCGAAAGCATTGCAAACGTACGGAATGATCAACGTCGACAACTCTGGGCATCCGAAAATAATTGCCGAAGAGGAGTACACTGCCCATTGGCTTTCGATGCCGTCGCAGTACCAGGTAACAAAGAATACGCTGGCTCCCCTGAGCGGCAGTCTGTTCAAGCTGCTTTCATACGGATATACGCTCAATACCATCCAAACAATTCCTACTCCTCCGCCAACTCCCACTCCAACAGCGACACCTACCGCAACGCCGACAAGCACTCCTGTTCCGACCGATACTCCGACTCCTACGGCAACTGCGACTCCGCTTCCAACCGATACACCGACACCAACCCCTACGCCGACAACTATACCTACCGCAACGCCAACCGGTATTCCTGCTCCGACGGCGACGCCCACGAGCACGCCTACTCCGACAGCAACACCGACCAGTACCCCGACGCCAACTACCTCGAACTCGCCATCTTCGACACTCGCCGCTACCGCGACACCAACACCCACATCAGGCCCCGCCATAATCGTTGAATCATCCCCTACGCCTACCGACGATAGCGAAATACCAGATCTGCCTGCCAATAAGATAGTTCTCACGGTAAAAGAACACGAAGTTTTCACTTCGAAGCGTCCTGCCCTTACCGGTTTCTCCCTGCCTAACGTGAATGTCGAAGTCGAGGTTCACTCGAATGTTATTACGGGCGTTGTCAAAACAAACGGATTAGGGTATTGGTCGTTTGTTCCACCTTCAGACCTTAGCAACGGCACGCATTCATACCGAGCGCGTTTAATAAATAACGACCAGACGAAAGGGGATTTTTCGCAGGCGGTCGATTTCATCGTCTCAACTTCAGGCACTCCGTTATTACCCGAAACAGGCGCAAATACCCCGATCACAGGATTGTTTATCATCGGATTCATGATACTTCTAACCGGAGTATTCATTCACCGGAGAAAATAAGGTGGATTTATAGTTCTGTTATTGAGTAGTCATCAAACGAGACATCCATGAAATCCGTCCTGATTCCGGCATGTCCTTTGCTGAGAATCGACGAGCCTCCATACGATTTGCCGTCGTCGATTGCTTCCATGCCGAATGTCCAACTGCCTTTGCGGCCAATATCGTAATATAGCTTAACAGATACTTTGCCGCCCGAGAGCGTCGTAACGTTGGTCTTCAGTCCGATCCACGTGTTGAGCGGAAGCAAATTCGGATTCGAGTCGCGGTTCCAGGTACCGGGAATGACTTGCTTTTGAGCCATGGTGTAGTAGTTGCCGTTTTTCTTTTTCTTTATGATGAGCGTTCCATCAACGCGGATTCCTGCGTAATACAAATTGAAGCCGTCGACGTACCGATTGAATAGCAATAGACCGTTCGATTCGGCACGGTGGTCGCTTTCGCTCAGATGGTATTTTGAAATTTTATAGTAGGCGCTTTGGTTGAAATTGGTCCAGTTGTCGCGCTGAACAAAGCGTAAAAGATTTTGCGGATGGTAGCCCTGGTCGGTATCAACCGGACTATAATCTTTGTAATCCAATCTCCACACGTCGTTTGTTGGAAGTTCTCCGAAAATACTGTTGGCGACTCCGTCCTTCATGTACATGCGGCCACCGGAATTTACCCACCAATCAGGGCTGGAGCTTGCTTCCATCGGGGAATTCTCCTCGAGCGTGTACGATTTCGAGAAGTTATCGGAAAATGAGGGTTTCGGTGTCGTATTGCTCTTCGTAGGAATCGGAGTATCGGCCTTTTTTGGAGGCAACGTTGGACGCTGTTTCGAAATGGTAGGCTGCGCGTTTGCGCCTGGCACTCCATCGACAGCATCGGGATCGCTCGCGTCGGCAACGGGATTATTCTTGGTATTCGGCTTCTTCGTCGGAGTCGCCGATTTTGTCGGCGATGCATTGACCTTATCGATAAACTTATTAAGTCCATCGAGTCCTCCATTGGTTTGAGGTATATCAGTGATTTCTGCGTCGGATGCGTGCGTGTTTTGATTTCTTTCCACGTACGCCAAGCTATTCGGTAACGTACTTTTTTGTACTGTTGAGGTTAGTGTGCTCAATATTGCCACCGTCGAGACCAGAAAAATACCTACCGGTATTAGTCTTTTGGGCATGATGTATACCCACCATTAAATTATAGTCCGTTTTCCTTGTCAAATTCGCCGAGCGTTACGACCTTCACATTCTGCGATGCAATGTACTCCATAATCTTATTGAAATCGGCAATCGGGTATCCGGGAGGGTCATCGGGCGTCGACAAAATTCGGTGGAACGTGAGGAATGTCGTCAAATGATATGCCTTCGTATCGTCGATAGTTGCTTGCACGCTTGCGACGGGAGTGACATTCTCCACCGCGTAGGTCTTAACCATTAACGGGTTTCCGAAAGGGTAGCTTTCTGGCTGCGCTGCTGATGTTCGCGCAAATTTGTAGTACTTGCCGATAATCTCACGTAACTTCGCGTTATTCGCGCCATTGGGGAAAATATACCAATGTGGCGCAGAGTTCATGTTGTTTTCCGCAAGGAAGTCTCTCCCTCGCAAAATATCTTGCTCGTAATCGTCAAACCTGTTTTTGGATGCATATTCCTCCAAGCCGTTTTTATGGAAGTACGAGTGGTTCACCAGGTTCCAGCCTGCATTATTCTGCAAATCCTTCAGTTGGTCCATCGTCAAGTATCCCTTGGAACCTTCTTCGACGCGTTGGCCGATTACCCCAACGTTTCCTTTCAATCCAAGACGGATCATCGTTTCCGTCGCAGGCTTGATCGATTGGTAGCCGTCATCGAAAACGATGATAATCTTACCTTCTTTCGGCGCATCGTACGAGAACATTTTATTGAGCTTAAGCTTGACGCTCTCATTCGCATACGAGCTAACTTTAAAACGCACGCCGTCTATTTTACCCCAATCGAATGAATCGCTTGTTACGCGCCAGTACCCTTCGTTTTCCCGCTTCATACCTTTCCCGAAATTTGAGGTAATCCATTCACCATCAAACTCTGGTCGGTATGAACTTCGTAAATCAATTGCGGCGGAGCTTTTCCAGTTATCGTTCGAGAAGTATATGGAAAGATCCTTAGCGTTCTTAACGTTTTCAACCTTGAACGTCAAAAGCAAGGTACTCGCCGATAAATCTATCGGCCCCATCTTTTCGATCATAACCGGCTCGGTCGTAGCATCGGTAGACTTCAGCGGCTTCGTGTAGGAATTAAGTACCATGCTTTGCTTCCCAAAGCTATGGTCGTTCGTATCGACTGTAATTTTATTGTCCTGCTTGTTCTTGTCGGTAGTCTTCCATGAGCTTTCGTCCTGGAACGTATCGATGACGTTTTCCTTAAACGACGAGGAAGTAGTTTCGGTTCGTACAGCAGTCGGTTCCTCTGCCTTCTTGACGGTTGGCGAGGAGCACTGGACAAGTCTCAGATCGCACCGCTTGAGATACGCTGCGGATATGGAAGCAAGAATAATAAGGACGATACCTAGTAAAAGTGGAAGTTTAGACTTCTTAACGCTCTTTTGCATACGGACAGATGATTGTATCTGATTATAAGTAAATTTGAAATTACTATATCTTCCTGGCGCTTTCGCTTTACCTCTTCTCGCGCACAGTACGATTCGTTAGCTCATTCGCTGTAACCCTTCTTCTCAGATGGAGTACTCGAATGAAGAGCACTACCATAATACCGCTGAGAATCATGACGATTACATTCAATCGCTTCATATCAAGCACTTTATCATAGTATTGTTTGACTACAGCGGGCAAGCTGTGGTCGACCACCTTTACCGACAAGAGAAGCTGCTGCGGATTATGCGATATCGTAAGCTCGTTGAGCGGCACCCCGTTATCGACGTCTAGTTCCGACAATGTCTTTACCGGCATTTGCTGCGCAGATAGATATTTCATGATTTCCTCGAATGAGGATATCTCGAAACCGGATTTATCGGAGGAAGTCGAATGGATTCGATGGAAGGTCAAGAAGAGCGTCTGCTTGTAATTCTTCGCGTCGTCGATCGCTTTCTGAACCGCGTTGGTAGGCGTATTGTTCTGTACCAGGTAATTCTTGACCCGAAGCGGATCGCCAAACGGGTATACCTCGACTTGCTGTTGGGTTGTGCGAGCGAACTTATAGTACTTCGCGACGATTTCTTTTATCTTGGTATTATTCGCACCGTTCGGGTAAATGTACCAGTTGGGGGCGGTATTGATCTTGTTTTCGATAAGATACTCGGCTCCCTTAACGATATCGTCTTCCAGATCGCTGTAGTTATTCTTAGGCGCATACCATTCGAGGGCATTTTTATGGCTCCACGAGTGGTTTGCCATATTCCAACCGTACTCGTTCTGCAGCTTCTGGAGCTCCTGAAGGGACAGATAACCGACTTCGGTACCGAGCGAGTTTGAACCGATTACCGCTACATTGCCCCGTATATTGTATTTCTTCATAACATCTGCCGCTGGGATTATGGAATCGTACCCGTCGTCGAACACGATCACGACGTTTCCTTGCTGCTGATCCGGGATCGTCGCCAACTCGTTCACATGGAGCACGACTTTTTCACCTGCGTACGAGCTTACTTTAAACCGGATGCGGTCGATATTCGACCAATCGAATCCATCTCCGTAAATTCGCCATCCTCCGTCTGATGCCGCACGAGCCGAGCCACGACCTAAGCTGATGGTATCCCAATCTCCTTGGTATTCCGGCCTAAACGAGTCTCTCAAATTGATCGTAGCGTAACCTTTCCAGTTGTTTGATGAAAGCGACATCTCAACCTCGCTTGAGTTTTGGATATTCTCCGCCTTCATTTTCAATAGAAGGTTTTTGCCCGTGAGGTTTTGCCTCAACGCTTTTTCTGCTACCACGGATGGCGTCGTATTGACACCTTGGGTATAGGAAGAAACTACGAGCGACTGTCTTCCAGAAACGTAGTCGTTCCTGTCGGCGTAAACGACCCCGTCTGCCTTCAGCTGCGGATTACGCACGGTCCAATCGTCAGCGTTTTGGAACGCTTCGATAACGGTTCCGTTAATTGGATTGAGCGGAGTGTTCTTTATGTCGATTTTTTTCTTTTCGTCGACGCTCAAACTGACGTTGATATTGTAATCTTTCGAACCGACCTTGATCGTGAAGATATCGTTATCCTTGTTATACGAGACTTTCGGAGCCCGAACATGCTCGCCCAGTTCGAGGAGCGTTACGAACCTCGTATCTTCAGCCTTCTTCGTATAGGTAACCGAATAGCACGGTATCAACTCGTTATACTTTTCGGAGCAGAAGCCCTTGATCGGATTCTTTTGGCCGATCGCCGTGCCCACCGTCATACCGTCAATTTCATACTGCCGTATCGTAACCGTTTGGTTGGGATCTTCATTCGATGCGGTAACGGTCGTACCGTCCACGGTAACCTTCGCTCCCGGGTTGATATTGAAATGCTGGTCGTACTGATGGGAAGAGATTGATTTCATATTGTCTACGATCAGTACGTAATCTTGGCCGATTAATGAAATCGCTCGCTGATGCGTTACATCCTTATAGAGGTTGTGCTGTGCCGTTTGGTATGCGTAGTCTTCCCCCTGGTAGAATGTTCCCCCGTATCCGATTCCCTTGATTTGGTCCTTATTGTCGACGGTAACCGTATTGTGAGCCGCAGTCGACTGGAAGTAATTCTTGTATTCGCCTTCGACGTACGTGTAGAGTCCAGGATCGGGAATTAGGCTTTTTCCCCTGCTATACAACGAAAAAGCCAAGGCATCGTAATCGGAGTGCTTCGTACGGTATGGACCGTAATCGAAAAGCACGTACGTCTGGTTTTTGAAATCTTCCGCCTGTCCCCATCCGGAACGGAGTACTGTCTGGCCCGCATACGGAAAATTTATGCTCTTTTCCTTAGGTTCCTTGCCCTGCTTTCCTTGGCTGAGGATATACAGGAATTCCGGGTCTACCTCGCCCATCTGCTTGTATGCCGGGCTTAGGTTAATTTTTCTTTCAAGGGATGCCCCCAACAAAGGAACTTCAAGATCTGGCTGCAAGACGTACGTCGAGTAATTGATCATTTTCCCGACCGTCGCTTCGAAATGGTCGCTGATCGTAACATTGTACCGTTTCGAGTAGTTGTAGATGTTCCAGTACGCTTCCAGCGTATAGAACTGGTAATACGGAGAGTTTTCGATCAATACGCCGTCTTCATCTACCAAATTGACTAAGCTGATATCCAAGCGCTCTTTGCCGAGCCTCACCCATTCGTTCGAATTCGGCAGATCAGGAAAATTGATACCCAATAGGAGTAGCGCTGTCGCCTCGTTTACGCCATGATTGTGGCTTGGCTCGTAGTGGTTGGTATCTGCGAGGAAATCGCCGTGTACCTTAAGCGCCTTTAAGATCCTCGTGCTCTCGTCCGCGCTGAGCAAATTGCGCTCCCGTAGCTTCCACCACGTGTTAGTGAGCACCATCGTACGGAAAGCCACGCCATGGTAATCGCTCCATGCATTCGGCTTGCTCATGCCTTCGTCAATAAAGCTGTTGACGATGCTTTCGAGCTTCTGGTAGTAGACGGGATTGTTGGTATTCATTCCCGCATACAGCAGGTTTCTTGTGGGACGAAGGCTATAGAATATGAATCGCCAATAGCGGTCGTTATAGGGATCTTCAGTCCAGGTCAGTTTTTCCGGGAATGTCGCATCCTTGTACCGCTCGACCGGATATACATTGTTAACGATCTTATCGGCATCTTCTTTCGAACCTTGTGCGAGGAAGTCGTAAACGATTTCTTTTCCTCCGACGCTTTTCGGATAGGTATCGTAGATATTGAGCCAGCTTGAAGCCTCGGCATTCTCCCTGCAGAGGACGCCGCCCTTTACCCGGATCTCAACCATATCGCCCGAGCATGTGGGATCTTTCAGCTGTATTTTGTATTCGGCGGTTGTGGTGTCGACTTTCGTCGTTACCTTCGGTTGTTCAAGTCCGATTTTTTTCTTAACCGCATGCCCGAGGTTGTAGTATTTAACGACCAACATGCCGAAAAGCAAGAATATAACGACGAAGACGGCACGCTCTGCAATTTTGATTAAGCTCTTGCCCATATCATTTTTTTAACGGTAGCCGCACTGTAGTAGATAACCCAGGAAAGAACCAACGTAGAAAAGAGGCTCATCAGCGGTCGATAAATCCACTTGTGGCTGTCTCGATTCTCAAGCTTGAAGGCGAGGCCAAACATGAACCCAACGAATACGATGCCCGCAAGATAGAGAATCGCAGAAAGCCAATCTCCCTTAAGAGGAATGTATACCAAATGCCTGAAAGATATAAGGGGGCCAGCCCAGACGAAAATGATATGCGCGTAGTAATTGAACGCGGGAAGCAGCGGCCTTCTCCAGTAAAATGTTCCGGTAAAGCACATGTTCCTGATGAAGCTTTTCTTCCATCGGATTTGCTGCTTCATGATCCTCTTGAAAGAATCCGGTACGTTAGTCCATGCCTTTGCGGACTTGCAGTAGACGATCTTCCAAGTGCGGGCGGGATAATTGACCGAGGTAACAAACGGGGAATCTTTGTACTTTTCCTTAAGCTTCTTCTCTATCTGCTTGCTGCCAAGTACGAAACCGGTAAGCGTGCGATCGGTTGCAAACTTGAATTCTTGCCCTAAGAACTGGTCGTTTTCCCAAGCCGGGATGTAGTTGTAGATAGCCTCTTTCCTGAAAACAGCGAGCGGACCCGATACGCATGTTACTGCACCGAAAATGCTCTCGAACGCTTTCCTGATTGAGAACTGGCCTTCGTACCAGGAATCTTGCACTTTCGTCCAGATGTTCAAGTCTCCATTCAATGCCCTGCAATGGCCGCTGACCGCGCCGATATTCTCATCGAGATTGAAAATTTCGACGCATTTTTCGAGCGCATCCGGAGCCCAAACCGAGTCGCTGTCGGAGAATGCGTAGATATCGCCTTTTGCTTGAAGCATGCCTGCGCCGAGTGCCCGTTTCTTCATTACGTTTTTTTCCAACGCGATAACCTTGATGAGCCCCTTCTCAGCATACGGCATCATCTTCTCGAGCGTCCGATCAGTGCTTTTGTCGTCGATGAAAATAATCTCCTTGTAGGGATACGTTTGGTTAAGCACCGACTGTATGCACGATTCGATAACATCTTCCTCGTTATGGACGGCAACAAGGCAGGTCACGAAGAACTTCTTCTTTTTATCTTCCGGAAGGAGCTTTGCCAGCTCGTACGGATCCTTGTACTTCACGAAGGTGAAAAAGAAAACGTTCAGGGTGACGAAAGAAACGATGATGCCGTACGCATAAAGCGGTACAGACTTGGTAAGATCGCTGAAAATGACCTTACCTGTCAAAACGACAAGGAGCGAAAATACGATGAGGTGCGTTACGAACTTGAATGTATCCCGTTTCTTTCGCATAGATTATCGTCCAATACCTTTGAATACAAGCGATGAGGACTTGTAGGCAACCTTGTCGAGGGCGTTCATGCCGTCAACCACTACTTCCACACCATGTGATATAAAGTAATCCGGAGTTAATTCCTTGAATTGATCGTGTCCGGTTGCAACGACGACTGCCTTGGCTCCGGCTACGACCTCATCGATATTTTCTGACGTGGACTCCTTCAATAAGTACGGGTCGAATACGACTACTTCAGCGCCGTTTTCCTTGAGCGCGTGGATTATCTCCGTCGACGGGCTTTCGCGGGTATCATCGATGTTAGCCTTGTACGACAAGCCGAGTACCGCGACCTTGGTGCCATTCAACGGAATCCCCTTTTCGTTTAGCCCTTTCATTACAAGCTCCGCGGTATATTCCGGCATATGGCTGTTGATCTGTCGGGCGAGCTTCAAAAATTCGTGGGTAAAGCCGTTCTTCTTTGCGTATTCGATAAGGTAGTACGGATCGACTGCGATGCAGTGCCCACCGACACCACGGGATGGCGCAAACATCATGAAACCGAACGGTTTGGTTGCCGCTCCTTCGAGCACGTTCTTAACATCGATTCCGAGCTTTTCGAAAGACATAGCAAGCTCGTTGACGAAGGCGATATTAACGTCGCGGAAGCAGTTCTCAACGATCTTAACGGCCTCTGCCTCTTTCAGAGAGCCCATCTTCTTGACCGTACCCGAAATAATTGATGAATAAAAGTTATAAGCTTTCTCGAGCCCAACTTCATCGTTCGAGCCGACGACGCGGTTGATATTATCGACCGTCCATTTGGGGTTACCCGGATCGATTCGCTCTGGGCAATGAGCCAAATAGAAGTCAGTTCCGCATTGCATGCCGGTTTCCTTTTCCAAAAGCGGCATAACGATTTCCTCGCATACTCCTGGGTTCACCGTCGATTCCAAAACGATGAGCTGCCCCTTCTTCATATACGGAGCGATATTCCTGCATGCGCCCTCAACGGGTCCGTAGTCGGGCATGCGCATCTCGTCAACGGGGGTAGGAACGCAAATAATGATGATATCCGATTCCCGTACTGAGCTGAAATCGGAAGTTGCGACCATGGTCGTAACCTTAAGATCCTCCAGTATAGAGTCTTCCTTGAACGGTGAGATTCTTTGGTTAATCTTTTGGACTTTGTCGGTGCTCAGGTCGATTCCTGTAACATCGTATCCTTTCCTGCTGGCGAGAAGTGCAAGTGGCAAGCCTACGTATCCCAGACCAACGATGCTGACTTTTGGTTTAGCTTCTGCAGTCATCTTAATTTTCTACTATAGAGGGGAATACGCCTTGATGGGCATATCCTTAATTAAAGGCGGACAAGGTAACAGCTTATATTTATCACCTATGGGCGCTCTGGGCGGATTATATCACGCGATAGTCATTTATGTAATAGGCTATAAGCCTTATACATCCTCATGGAAATTGTTATACCGCAAAGTAACGAGATAATAGCCATGCCAATCTCGAGAATATTGATACCTTTGAACGGTAGCGGATTCAAATAATAGAAAAAGCCAAACACGCCGATCAGTACTATACGCTCTGCACGTTCAGCGATACCGATTGAAAGCTGATTCAAGCCTACGCTCGACTCGCCGAGCGCGCCTTCTGCTTTCGCTTTCGAGTAGCTCACCAACAAGCTTCCCGCAAGCGCTAAGGCGCCAATCTCGGGCCGAATCGCACCCGATGCGATGATACCTATATATATAAGCGCCTCGCTGACACGGTCAATCACGGCATCTAAATACGCCCCCCACTTCGATGTCCTATTGCCAGCACGGGCAAATACCCCGTCAAATGTGTCTAATAGTCCTAAAATAAGGCTCAAGACAGCCCACAGATAATTTGCCGTCGCAAATAAGTAGAACGTAATGAACGAGCATACGATGAGCAAGTATGAAAATATATCAGGATTCACACGGTATGCGAAAGGACGTACAAGATTTTCGAGGTAATCCGAGATCTGGGGCTTTATTTTAGAAACCATCGTTATTAAATGGAAATATCTTTTTCCTCCAAATATATACCTAACAATACTGAAATCATAGCAGCCATCGGAACGGCTATGATAGAACCGGCGATTCCCAGCAGGGTCGAGCCTATCAATATAGATACGAGCGTCACGACCGGGGATAACCCGACTGCCCGCTTCATCACGGTCGGAACGAGGATATGGTTTTCGAGCTGTTGGATTAACACGGCAAGCCCCAAACTCAGCAATCCGGTAAGCGGATTGACGCTGAATCCGAAAACAGTCACCGGGATAGCGGAAAGAATCGGACCAATTATGGGAATAATTTCGAAAATACCAGCAAGCACCGCAAGAGGAAGTGCGAACTTTACCCGCAATATCGTCAGGCCAACCCATGTTGCCAAGCCCACGATAAAACCCAAAAGCAGCTGCCCCCGTACCCAAGCGCCGAGCTGGGTTTCAATTTTGTCGTATGCCGAAAAAAACTTATCTTCATCCAATTTGAAGACGGCGATAAAAAATCTGAGTATCTTATCGCGGTCAAGAAATAAGTAAATTGAGATGATAATGGTTGAGATAACCTCAATAATCGCATGGAATGCGCCCAAGGTGAAATCAAGCGCATTCGACGCCGCCTGGCCGACGCTGCTCACTTCACGTGAGACATTCGAGAAAAGGTTTCTCGTAATATCGCTTACCGATTTGCCGCTTACTTTATCCGACAAGAACGGGAACCGCTTCACCAAATCTTCCAAAATCATCGGTGCATTTTCGGATAGCCGGTTGAGCTCTGCCGCAAACGGCTTGCTCACGAAATAGACGACAAAGAAAAGAATGAGCAAAACAGATATGTACACGATGGATATCGAAACGGCCTCGGGAATTTTAAGCTTTTTATGCAAGAAAACCGCAGCAGGCTTGGTGGAAGCCATAAGGATAAACGAGAAGAATAGCAGTATAATTACCCGATGCAGCTTAATAGCGAGAAAGCAAAAGCTTAAGATAATCAACAACTTGAGAATTTGATTAGTGGAAAACTGGACATTAACGCTAATGTCCTTTTTCATTCCGAACATACTATATTTTACCAGAAAACCTTGATTTTATTGGGTTAGCGGCTTAGCGATCGTCTGATCGAGATAAATGGTCATTGAGACGCTTGCCATGATATTCTGCGGCAACGGGTCGGTAGTCGCATCGATGGGTACGAGCTTCGATCCTGCCGCATTATCCGTAATCGAAATTGCCTTCACTCGGGAAACGATTGGGAAATTCGATGCTCCTTCAAGCGAGTTGATGAAGCTCAATACATCATCCTGCGACTTCCCCTCGACGCTGATATTCAATTCGTAATTGAGCCCTGACGGCGTGATTTGCGAGTAGTCGTAATCGGGCGAGGTAGCATTATAGTTTGTCGTATATTTAGGAGCCAACGATTTAAGGACAAGCCGATAGTCGTCAGCCCGTTTCTTGAAATTCTCGTACAAAACCTTTACGCCGTACTCGCTTTGGAAAACTCGATTCATCAAGTCAATTTCGTCTTTCAATCCATCGGGGCTTTCGGATCCTGTCTGGGTCAACTGCTGCTGTAGCTTTTGGCTAGCGGCAATCTTGGCCTCTACTTTCTCGTTGTACTGCTCGTATTCCTTTATTTTCTCCTTTATCGTGCCGACAGTAAGAATCGTTGGACGAAGCGCGAAAACCAAGAAGACTATGATGAGCCCAAGGCTTACAGCAAGGTTGGTGTATGTCCTTCTCGTCTTGTTCGAGAAGAAAAAATCGTACACATTTACGGTTGAATGTTTAATCCCTTTTTCTGCTGCCATATTATTGGATCGAGTCTTTTATCTTTATATCGAGTGCGAATTTCGGCGTCCCCGATTTGGTCGAGCCGAGGTTGGTAACATAAACCTCGTTTACCAATTCGGAGTTTGTCCTAATTTTATCCCTAAACTCCTCGACTTTCGTGAACGTAGAAGTTGCGCCGGTTAAATGGAGCGAGCTGCCTTTAATTGGGTCTGCCGTATACAAATAATCCGTAATGACGATGTCGTTCTTGTATGAATCCGAGATTTCCTTCACTTTCCGCAATATTTCGTTCGATTTGATTTGACCGGGTGTCTTGCTGTGGATGTCGAGCGTATCAGGGTAAATATCAAGGAAATTCTTGACGCCTTGGGTTCGCTGCAGAATATCCTTGAATGTCTTCTCGCCGGATTCCGAATAGAATTTGATTTCTCGAAGGTTCCGAGTCGATCGGTTGATCTCATCGTTAAGCTTGCGATCGAGCGGGAAACGGTAAATGAAGGCGACGATTATAACGAACATAACCATGACAACAATGTATCTCCCCTCTTTCGTGACAAAATCGTACAGCTTGTCGATCGATGACTTTTGCGGTTCGAACTTATACAGGAGATTGAAGGGCTTTTGCGTTTGTGTCTGGTTTACCATCAGATGCGAACAATCCAGGATACAAGTATGAGCGTGAATTGTAAAATACCGCGATTTCAATTGAGAATTGACCGGAATTGTGCAAATATGATGTGTGATCAAGAAGATAATTCTGCGGTTTTTTACGTATGTCGGGATCCTTTTCCTGGTCGACAGCTTCGTTACCGGTTTCGAATTTAAAATCTGGTACACGGTAGCTATCTTTGCGCTACTGCTCTCGATCACGAATATCGCCCTTACACCCGTCATCAAATTCCTCACATTCCCGACCAACAACATGTCGTTTGCTGTCTTCAATTTCGCTCTCTCCTGCCTCTATATCTACGTCTTCAATATGCTGTTCCCCGGATTCATCATTACATCCGGTCACATCGGCCCCTTCGACACCGGCTCGATCGTGATACCGACCATCAAGCTCACGAATATCGGCGTAATAATCGTATCTTCGGCGTTCATCTCTCTCCTTAACTCGATCGTCTCGTATACCCAGAAGTCCGCTAAGGTTAAATCGAAAGACAAAGACGATGAATAATATAAATTTCATCGGATAGCTGTATAATCACCCAAATGTCCAAGAAACAACTGATCAAAGATAACCTCCTCATGTTTATCGGAGGCAATATCGCGAACGGACTCAATTACGTGCTTAATGTCGTATTGCTCCGCATAGACAACAATCTTTTCAACCTGTACACCGCCTATACCAGCGTTTCTTTGATACTGCTGATCCCCTCGAATGTCACGATGCGCGTCTTTACGGTTTTCGGAAGCCCCATCATCTCCAATATCCAGGATCTCTATGCGCGGAGGAGAAATCTCATTTATTCCCTCCTTATCGTTTTCGCTTTGGCTTTGATTCCCCTTAACTGGAAACTGACGGGGATAACGGAAAATGGCAATACCTACACATCGGCCATACTTATTTTGCTGATGATCGTAGGGCTCGTAAGCAACGTATTCCGAGGTATCCGGCAAAATGAGGAAGACTACCGTCGTGCCGTGATATCTATCAATACGGAAGCAGTGGGACGGCTTATTCTTGGGTTTATCTTCGCGGTCGTCTTCAAGATGGGAATTAACGGTATTCTCTACGGCCATATTCTTGGACTTGTCGGAAGCTTGCTCGTCTGCTTCAGCCCAAGCCATGTCAACCGCACCGTGCCTTCCAACAGCAAAGTTAGGCTCTTGGATATTTTCTTGAGCACATTAGTAATGACGGCAGGCCTCGAATTTTTCTCCAACTTCGACATCATCTATTCCAACTATCTTCTTATGGAAAACAACCAGCAGCAAACGGAATTCAATACGCTGCAGTTCTTCAGGAAGATAATTTTTTTCGGCATTTTCACGGTATCTTCAATCGCACTTTCAATAGGAGGCAAGAACCGCCACTCGAAAAAGTTCGTTTTCGGTTTCACCGTATTCACGGGTTTATTAATCGGTGTTGGGTCAAGCATTTTCTTCCTCTTGTTTAAGGGCATCCTGCTTTCGATACTCAAGGCGAATTTCGTCCACGTTACCGACACCAAAATCGTTTTGTTCCTGATTGCGACAACCCTGATGTCGACGTCGTATCTCGTTGCGAACTGGCTATTTACCCTCAAGAGAAAAATGTTCACGATTATTCCCATCGTAGCCAGCGGCGTACAGTTTTTCACGTTCATACTATTCGCTAAAGACTTCGATTCCGTCTTGAGAGCATTCTTGATCTCAAGCATCGCCTTCTTCGTCATGACGATCGGTGCAGGATTAATCGAGGCATTCTTGGATAAGACGCCCTTATACGATTCGATCGAGAACGAACCGCTCGATTTGCAACAGGCATAATGAACGACCAATTCGAACAAAAAACGCTTGCGAACATAAATATTATTCGTACGTTGGCTATGCAGTTGGGTGGCGGGACGACCAAAAGTCTTGGGCAGAACTTTCTCATAAACCAAAACTCGCTGTTGAAGTTTATCGATTCGATTCACGTGACTGAACACGATGTCGTAATCGAGATCGGACCGGGTGTTGGCGTGGTAACCTATACGTTATGCGAACGCGCGAAGAAAGTGTACCTCATCGAAATTGATCGGAATAAGGAACCGGCGCTTAAAAAAGTCTTGGAAAACTTCGATAATTACGAAATCATATGGGGCGATGCATCGCAACTCAACTTTTCCGAGCTGAACAAGAGAATATTCCAAGAGAATCCTGGCTTATCGCCTCAAAACCTGAAAGTGATCGGATCCCTTCCTTATAATGTTTCGAAGAAGATAATCCAAAACGTTATCACGTCTGATCTATTGTGGCAGGAAGCTTCGTTTTTCCTACAGCGGGAAGTTGCCGACGCATATGTCTCGGTTCCGCCGACTGCCGAGTTCTTAGGGACCTATATCCGCATATACGCCAACGTATCGTTTGCATTCGGTATTCCACCCGAGCATTTCATGCCCAAGCCCGCGGTAAAGACAGGCGTTATACACCTAAGCCGCGAACTTGAGCACAACGATATCGATCGTGCTGCGCTCGGGAAGTTTATCAAGGCCGGCTTTACGCAGCCGCGAAAAACAATTTACAACAACCTCAAGTCGCTCAACGTAACGAACGAGCATCTTGAGCAGGCTGGTATACGTCCGACAATGAGGCCGAGCGAGATAGCGTTGGAACAGTGGAGGGAACTATTCCTCATAACGCGAACGGCATAAAAAAAGACCGCATTGCTGCGGCCCCTCAAAAAATTTCGATTACTTACTTTCCTGCAACAGGCTTATCAACGGTATCTGATTTTGCCTCAGGCTTGCTCAATACATCCTTGATTTCGCCAACCTTGCTTTTAACGGTATCTTTTACTTCGTTGGTACCTTCTTTGGTTTTGTCCCAAACTTTCATACCTTTTGCTTTAACATCGGAGATTTTTTCTGATGCATCTTCCTCAATGGAGTTGTACTTAGTCTTAGCGTCGTCGATAAGTTTTTTCGATTTTTGAACGGTAAGCCTTCTCATTTTTTTGCCTGAGAAAGGTGCGAGCATGAGAGCAATAACTGATCCGATTGCTGCTCCTACTAAGAAACTTGATGCTTTTCCACCACTTTTTGACATAGGATTATTTTACATTATTGATTGCATTAATCAAATCTGATGCAGTCCTAATGTCCTTGGTGCTATTGTAGAAGTTGAGGTAGTCGTTCGTGGTAACCGGTCCGTTGAATCGTTCGAACTCCTGCGGGTCTACGATATCGGTACGAATTTGGTTAATCTGCATGCCGATATTCGGGATAACGGTGATAAGCGTTTTCAAGCCGCATTCTTCGCACTCGGAGAGGATTTGGGTCGCGGGACCGACTTTTTTGAAAATCTTGAGTTTGCCGGCGTCCTTTTTTGCGCCACATGACGAACAGTAGTTTCCCCAACTTTTGGAAATCATTTCCTTAATCTTGCCGTCAAGCGGTTCATCGCCGGACATGCCGTTAGTGCTCATGAAATCGTTATTTAGATTGTTATCATTATCAAGGTTCATGGCTTAATTTCTTGTTAATATAGTACAATATTAGCACAATTAAAACAACACTGCTAAGTATTGCAAAAGTTAAGTACAATCCTGATACAGCAATCGCGAGTAGTCCTACCAGCGAGTACATGATGTACTGCGTAAGTGAGATTTGCACGGGATTCATTCCCAAATCCATAAGCTTATGGTGGAAATGCGTTCTATCCCCCGTCCCGAGATAATGGAGCCAAAGCCGCAACTGAACTCCCTTCGGTTTCTCCTTCAGGAATCTCCTCGTTCTCCTGGCAGATACCCAGATGAAGTCGATCAGCGGGATAGCGAGAATAAGGATGGCAGTCGAGACCTTGCCTTTCGAAATGATGGCAAGAATAGCGATGATAAAGCCGTATATCAAATGCTCGGAATAAATCACCGCAGGGTGGAAATTGTACGGAAGAAGCCCCAATAGACCGCCGATACAGAGCGTACCGATAGTGATCGTGATGATATCGCCGTTGCGTATACCGATCAGCGTAAGGATGAGGATGGCGATCGCGCTCGTGCCTTCAGACAAACCGTCTATGCCTCCCACGTAGCTTAACGCCGTCGAGACGATGTAGATCCATGCGATCGTGGCGAATGAGGATAAGATGTAAAGGGTTTCGTGCGTCAGCGGGTTATTGATGTACAGGTCCCATTGGGGATGACCGATAAAGTCATGAATATTAATGACTGTCCCGGTAAATACCAGCATTAGGCTAGAAAAAAGCAGGATGTAGAGCTTGACGAACTCCGAAAGGTTATATTTGGAGTCCATGGCTCCCAGTATGCCGACCATTGAAATGGCAACCACAATCCCGAAAAGTTGGGTATTGAGATCGAGGTCTCTCCACATCAAAAGCCCTAACGGTATGAGCATCGCAAATTCGCCGAGCCTCGGCATCGTAACATGGTGGTGCTTGGTAACGAATCCACGCTCGTTCGGATCGGTTTCTTCCTTAGGCTTGGTGCTGAAACCGTGCTTCAAGCCGAAACGGCGCAGAAACGGGGTTACGGAAAGTCCGATAATGAACGAGTAGATAACATTGGGCAAAACATGCAAGTAAGGGCTAAAGTTGAGGCTCACCATAGTTATGGCATTATAGTACAGTATCAACTTAAAAATATATATATCCTACATGTCGTACTCGAAGGCCGTTTTTACTTTCAGCACCAGGTTCTTGGCTACCTCCAGAAATTCGCTCGCGTCTCCGCTGCTCATGATCAGAATGATGTCGTTGCGCGCGATATTGTTTTCGAGAACGCTCTTCATTTGCGTAACGACCGGCGTGTAATACACGTTGGTCGGTTTGAGGAACGTGGATTTCTTCGCACCATCCTGGATCAGCTCCTTGTAGTCTTTGCCGAATATTTTATCTTCGCTGTGCATATCGGGGGTGACTCTCGGTATCAGCACGAAATTCGCGAGATTAAACGCGTATTTCAATTGCTCGAACGTTTCCTTTACCTTAAGGCCGGATTGGTTAACGTGGAATATCACGAATATTTTGTTATCGAAGTATTTCGTTCGTACCGCTTTCAGCGCCGATTCGATTTTGATCGGCGAATGCGCATGGTCGTTGATAACTTTGTAATCTTTGGAGAATACGAGTTCCAGCTTCCGGTGCACGCCCTTGAATGTAGAGATACCTTTCTTAAGGCCTTCACCTTCAAAACCGAGGCTCGAAAGGCAAGCTATGGCCGCTAACGAGTTTTCAATGCCGATCTGCCCTATAAGTCCCGTCTCGAAGTACCCGAGACTCTTATACGTTCCGTTTTGGGCATCGTATACCCGTACCCTAAATCGAGAAGCATCGCTCTTCCATTTGTAATCAAGCTCGTCGACAAAGTAGATTCCTCGAACCCGTTCGAATACTTCAGGGAATTCCGTTTTGAGTTTCTCGATTTCTTTCTCGAGTGCTGCTTCTACACTCTTGGGTGAGATATTCGTCTTATCGAAATCGTGCTTCCTGAAGCTCGACATGGTGTACAGGTTGATCGCATTGCCTTTGGTTGTTTTGAGTACCTCGAACACGTTCTTTCCGGTCATGCAAGCGGTAATGACACCATCAACCGGAATAGCACCGAAAAGCTCACGGAAGCCGTCGAGATAATCTTCGATAGTCAGAAATATGTTCTTGTGATCCCAATCCGCTGATGTAAATAATACGTGCTTCGGCTTATGGTACAGGAATTTACCTCCCGGCTCTTGACCGAGCGATGGATGCTCGTCTCCCTCGCAGACAGACCAACTGTCCTTTCCTGAGTGAATAGGCTCTTCAAATCCGATCGCCGATCCTCCTATGAAGTACGAAACGTCAACTCCAAGTTCCTTCAAGCACCATGCGGTGAGGGCCGTTGTCGTCGTTTTCCCGTGGTTACCGACAACCTCGATATTATTTTCTTTCGCGAGGAATTCGCCGATTCCTTTAGCGTACGACAGCACTTTGATTCCCAGTTCTTTCGCTCGCTGAATTTGCGGGTTGTTCGGATCATGAATCAATGCAGCACCACCCATGATTAACATGTCCAGATCGGGCGTTATATCGTCAGGATTGAATCCCAATGTGACGGGGATCTTGTTTTTCTTCAAAAGATCAGAAATGGGAGGATAGTAGGTCTTTTCCGAGTATTCGGAGCCCCGCACCTCGTGCCCCAAATTCTTCAGAAGAATAGCCAGATTCCCCACTCCCGTACCGCAAATCGCGGTGAAATAGATCTTCATGGTGTAATGGTATCAAAAAAGGAGCGTTTCCGCTCCTTTCCGTAACTGTAATGTTTTTCTCTATATGACTGCCCACTACCTGTTTACATCATCATTTCGTCATCACCCGCAGGTGCTGCAGCCTTTTCCTTTTCAGGCTCATCGATAATGACGACATTCGTCGCGAGAAGCTGAGATGCTACCGAAACGGCATTCTCTATAGCCTCGCGTACAACCTTAGCGGGATCAATAATGCCGGCTTTAACCATATCGACACTAGCCTTACGCTTCAGCGCATCGTAGCCGATACCCATTCCTGCCTCAAGGCTTTCCTCGATAACCTTGTCGGGACTGTCGACGCCGGCGTTGATCAAAATATGCCGCATCGGTTCTCGCAGCGCCCGCTTAAGGATCTGAACGCCGAACACCTCATCGTCCTCGAGCTCAACCGAATCGAGTGCCGAGATAGCATTGATGTAGGCTACTCCACCGCCGGCAACGATTCCACCGTCAAGCGCAGCTTTCGTAGCGTGGATAGCATCGTCGAGCCGGTCCTTGATTTCTTTCATTTCGACTTCAGTCGGAGCTCCAACCTTAACGACTGCGACACCGCCGGTAAGCTTAGCCAGCCTCTCCTGCAGCTTTTCCTTGTCGTAATCAGACGTGGATGCGCTGATCGCGTTCTTTATTTGGTTAATCCGGTCCTCAAGCGATTTCTTTTCGCCCTTGCCTTCGACGAAGATAGACTTGTCTTTGCTAGCGACGAACCGCTTAACTTTTCCGAGATCGTCGATTTGTACGTTCTCATCAAGCTTCCTTCCGAGCTCTTCGGAGATTACCGTAGCTCCCGTCAATACAGCGATATCCTGTAGCAATTCTTTCTTACGATCGCCAAAGCCTGGAGCCTTGACCGCCGTAATATTCAGAACCCCTCGTAGCTTGTTCACGACCAGATTAGTAAGCGCGTCGCCGTCTAGATCGTCAGCAACGATAACGAGATTCTTGTTCCCCGCTTCCATCATCTTTTCGATGAGCGGCAAGATGGTTTTGATCGAAGAAATTTTCTGGTCGGTAATCAAAACGTATGCGTTCTCCACTACCGATTCCATTCGTTCCGAATCGGTTACGAAATACGCAGAAATATAGCCTCGGTCGATTTCGATACCTTCGACATAATCGATAACGATACCGGTACCCTGATACTCCTCTACGGTAACGACACCTTCCTTACCTACCTTATGTACGACTGCAGCTATTTTCTTGCCCATCTCAGGGTCGTTGTTTGCTGAGATGGTCGCAACTTGTTCCAGCTGCTCGATATCTTTATCCGAAATAGGCTTGGCGTTTTTGGTAATCGCATCGAGCACCGCTACGCTTGCCTTCTGGAGCCCGCGCTGGATGCTGACAGGATTTGCCTCAGCCTGGATATATTTTTGCCCATGCGTATAGATCGCTTGCGCAAGAACGGTAGCGGTCGTCGTTCCGTCTCCTGCCATATCTGCCGTATTTGAGGCAGCTTCGCGTATTGTCTTGATCGCGAAATCGATGAGCGGATCGGAGCTTTCAATTTCTTTCGCGACCGTTACGCCGTCCTTGGTCATATGCTGCGATCCGTATTTCTTGTGGATACCGACATATTTGCCGCGGGGGCCGAGCGTCGTCTTCACAGCATTTGCGATGAGATCTACTCCCACACGAATGCCTTTACTTGCTTTGTCTCCAAAATAAACGATTTTTGCCATAGATTATTTAACCAATTTACCTAACATATCTGCTTGAGGCATGAGAAGGTACTTTTGTCCTTCCAGCTCAATTTCGTTGCTGCCGTATCTATTGGTGTAGTAGACCTTGTCGCCTACCTTCACGCTGTAGACGAATGGGGTTCCATTTGGATTGAAGTATCCTTCGCTATCTCCGAGAGCGACCACCTCTCCCCATTGGATTTCCTTAGATTGGTCAGCTTGTACTATAAAACCTGATTTGGTTACCGATTCTTTTTCCGCCTTTTCTGGTTTCACCAGAATGTAACCGTTAAGCGGTTTGAAGTTATTTAGTTCTGCCATACTTGTCTGTAGTATAGTAATACTTTTTTAGCAGGTAATACAGTCCTCTGCCAAGTGATATAGTATAAAGAAGTAACGGTAGAGTCAAGTCCTTCAACCTGATTATGCGGGATTTTGCGATGCGTTCCGAAGGATAGCGGAGAACCCGGCAAACAGCCACGTCTCTGACCGAACGCTAGCGTGCTGGACATTAAGCGTTTTCAATGGGCTCCTGGTCGTAGAAAAGAATAATGCGGTGCACCGCTCTTTGGAAGAAGCCAAACACATCAACCTACTCGTTTCGTGACGTCCCGCACTGGGTCTTACCGACGTCCGGTGGTATACTTCCGTCATATGAAAACACACGCAACGCTTGTTACACCTAACGATGAAGGAACGTGGGAAGAAGTAATCGGTCGCCACGAGTTCACGCCGGTCATTACCGGAGATTCGAACGATGGAGCGAAACGTCTAACGTTACTGGCTGCCGTAACCGATATCGAGACCGAAACGTTCAGGACACTGCCTTTGTATATAGCGGACCACACGATTTCGACCGAACATGAAGGAGCATTCTGTTGGTTGGATAAAGCGCAAATCTACGTACCTTGGATTGTGAGCCGGTTCGACGACCATGACTCCCAAACGGACATCCATCCGATGGTGCAGGTATGCTCAATTGTAGCGCTGCAACGCGCGCATGTTACGAACAACAACATCTCGTTCGAATCGATGAACGTCATACCCAATCTCAGGCATTCGTTCAGCACGCCGCAAGTCTTCGGCAGGTACGACGGGAATCCGTGGGCAGTATCGAGAATGAGCGGATACATCGGTGGACTCATATTGCTCAAGGGAACCAAGCTCGTCAGGTATCTTGCAGATACCCAGCGGGGTTGATTTCGTCGATCCTCCAGTTCGGGTCTCGGTCAATCGAATCGAGATCCAATACGTATTTATTGCGTAACGCGTTGAAATACGCTGCTACCCCGATCATGCCTGCATTATCGGTGAAGAGCTTCTTGTCGTTCGGATAGTGGATGCGAAGCGATTTGCCGAACTTCTTCCTGAACATTTTGCGGAGATATTTGTTTTGCGCTACCCCACCGCCTATAATCAGGTCTTTTATTTCTATCTTTTCCGACAGCTTCTTGATCGCATACTCGGTCTTGAGCAGGACTTGCAGAACCGCCGCTTTTTGAAACGATGCCGCGATATCGCTGACGAGCTGCTTTTCGATATTGACCGTTTGCTGCTTTTTCTCCTTCTTGAGTTTCCTGTCCTTGAAAGACTTCTGCAAGCTTGTTTTGAACTTTTCTTGATACTTGTTGGTGGGATTGTTGAGCGTCTCGGTGATAAGCTGCATTGAAGCAGTTTTAAGCCCCGAGTAGCTCATATGGGCGTCTCCGGAGTACCTCATCGGTATCGGCAGGATATACGAGTCTTCGTTGCCGTCTTCAGCAATCTTTTCGAGGACGGGACCTGCCGGGTAACCCATATCGAGCATCCTTCCCACTTTATCGTACGCCTCTCCGATTGAATCGTCCTGGGTCTCGCCTATGATTTCATACTCGCCGTGTCCACGCATCAATACGAGTTCGGTATGGCCTCCCGAGATAAGCAGCGCCAATAACGGGAATTCGTATACAATTTCCGGTTTGCCGACCGCATTTTTAGCCAACGTCGAATAGATGTGGCCTTCCATGTGGTTGACTGCAACAAGTGGCTTATTATACGTTCGGGCAATATTCACGGCCTCTCGTATACCCACTTCGAGCGCAATCGCTAGGCCAGGTCCGCGGGTAACCGCGACAACATCGATAGCAGAAAGATCGGTTTTTGCCTGCTTGAGCGCTTTCTCGAGCACAAGCGGGAAAAGCTCTTCGTGTTTCCTTCTTGCGAGCGACGGCACGACTCCACCCCACTCTTTATGGGAAGAAATTTGCGAAGAAAGTTTATTCGCGATCACCCTATCATCCTCGACGATCGCAATCGATGTCTCGTCGCACGAGGTATCTATGGCCAGTATCTTCATCTTAGGGATTATACTCCAACTTGAGCACTTTTTAACGCCTACAGGTTGACGAGCAATCGCCGCAATCCCGAAACATCATCTATTTCGCCCGATTTCACCCCATATTCGTAATCGAGCAGCTTCGAGTTCAATTCTAGAAGCTCGGGATGCTTGAGCTTATCGCGCTTGTCGAAAAAGTCCTTGACGAAAAAGTAGCCGAGCGCCATACAATCGCGATAGTTTTTTCCGCGCGAGACCATAACTTTCAGCTTAATCGCATTCAAAACGTATTGGTAGCATGAGTAGAGGATTTGCATCGAAGCAACTTCGGAGTCGAATAAATGTTCGACTTCATCGAGCAGCTTTTTCTTATCTGCCGGCTCCTTACTTATCGTATATTTCAGGAACAGGCTGCCGACACCCCACGCTTCGTTATCGCCGAGCGGCTTGTAACACAACTCCTCGACATCCTTGATGGTAATTTCCTTGTTGCCTGTTGCAACCAAGTATGTTTTCAGCTTGCTAATTTCGTTGCGAATTTGGAACAAGTTGGAATTCGAATACTCGATCATCAGTTCAGCCGCATCGTTCTTGATAGGAATGCTTTTGGTGATAACGTCTAGTATTTCTTGCGGCTTGGGAGTCGGCCGTTCGGTTACTTTCCCGACCTTCGTCACCGCCTTGAAAAACTTCGAAGTCTTCAATACTTTTCCTGAGTGGAATATATACAGTTCGTTATTGCTGGACTCTTTCGAGTTCAGGTAATCGGTAAGCTTCTCGACAAACGGAAAGAAAGATTTCCCGTCGCTGACGTCGCGCAGAATGACCGCGCTTGAGCTGAGGAAAAGATCATCTGAATGCAGCGCAGAATATATTTCCTTGAAATCCAAACTCTTGGAACCGTCAAACTCGCTCACGCTTACGTTCTGCGACGCCAGATTTTTTCTTAATTCTTTCAGTTCTTTGAAAACGAGATAATCGTTATCCCCATAGAAGAGGAAGACTTTTTTCGTTGCTGCTGCCATGTTACTTGACGTAGATTGCCCCCCGTATGCGGTCTCTCGTCGTATCCAATTGGTCCGAGAAGGTAAGGTCGCCGGCTTTCAAGAATTTAACCGTCTGCTCTTCACCATCGCTCAAGCGTACGGTCCTGCCGTCCGAAAACTTCAGGCCGATAGGGGTGCCGGTTTGATTGAAGAAATGGACGATTGTGCCGACTTTGATGGTCAACTGGTAATCGCTGTTCGTTGAGCTGAATGTCATGTTGTTGTCGGTATTCTTGAGTGTCACTTCATCGAGATTTTTCGAGGAGCCGCCGAAATCGAGCGGAGTTAGGAACATGGTCGGAGTCGGTGTTGCGTTCGATCCGTTGAACGATGTACCGATATTTTTCACGACATTCGTAACTGCATCTTCATCGCCTTTCGTAAGGTTGCTTACTCCTCCTTTCCTGAAGCTTGCATACAAAATAACCAGGAATAGCGCCAAGAACGCAAGACCAACGCCGATAAGGAGCTTGATCCTTTTCTTCTGGACCTCAAGCTGCTTTTTTCGGGCTTCGAGCGGGTTTATGTCATTTGTTTCCTGCGGCATGTTTATCAAATCGTTCGATGAATTCGTCTGCTAATTTATTGTAGGACTTTGCGCCTATCGAATGGGGGTCGTATTTGTCGATCGGTTTTCCGTACGATGGCGATTCGGAAATGCGGACGTTACGGGGTATGATAGTTTCAAAGAGTTTATCCTTGAAAAAAGACTGAACCTCCTTTACGACTTCTACCGAGAGCTTGGTGCGTCCGTCGAACATGGTCATGACGACGCCGGCAATCTTAAGCTTGGAGTTCAATGACTTCTTGACCAGGTTGATAGTATTGACGAGTTGGGAAATGCCTTCAAGCGCGAAGTACTCGCATTGCACCGGAATGACGACTCCATCGCTTGCGACCATCGCGTTGACGGTCAAAAGCCCTAAGGACGGAGGGCAATCGATTAAGATGTAGTCGAAGTTATCCCGTACCTTATCTAGCTTCTCCTTGAGGATTTTTTCGCGAGACATCTTCGAAACGAGCTCGATTTCGGATGCCGCGAGATCGATTTTGGCGGGAACCAAAAAAAGATTATCGCTCAGGTCCGATGGGACGAATACTTGGTTAATCTCTTCATCTTGGATAAGAACATCGTATGTGCTCTTGTAATCGAGCGAGCGTTCGAATCCGAGGCCAGACGTAAGGTTGCTTTGTGGATCGAGATCGACGACGAGTACTTTTTTACCTTTATTCGCGAGAATCGATGCGAGACTCAATGTAGTGGTCGTTTTCCCGACACCGCCCTTTTGGTTGGCAAATGAAATGATCATCTCTGTGGTAAGAATAGCACAATCCCTCCTAAAATTGAAAAATCAGCTTTCCACAAACTTCATCAGTCGGGTGTTCTCGTAGATGCCTTTTATGACATCGACGATCCATCCGTTAATATCCATATCGTCGATGGACCCGAACGCAGATTCGTTGATCTGGATCCTGCCGATCTCTCCTAACGGTTGGACGATAGTATTTTCGGGCACGGCCGTGATGAGGAATCCGTCTTCGCGTGTGGCCTGCATGATATTGTAGCCGCGCTTGATGAGGCACAGCGTTGTCGTGCCTGCTTCGCGAAGCTTGTAAACCGCAGGATATTTCTCGGCGTTCTCGAGCTCGGCTGATTCATCGGGCATGCGTCCACGTATTCTGAAAATACCGGTTGGAAATTGGTCGACCACCTTTACCGGAAAATCCTTAACGTTCCTGAAGAATATCTGCGATGCCTTAATCGGCTGGTTGAGCTCAACGTTTGCCTCAACTTTATCGCCTCCCATACGGAACTTATCGATTTGCAGATTTATGTAGTTTTCCTCCTCTTCATTGAGACATTGGAACTTTTCGTAATAGTTGTGGTTCAGAAGCTCAAGCATATGCCACAGCATGATGGGTACCTGCTTACGCTCGCGCTGGAGGTAGCTGTAATAGCTGCACGATGCGGTCTGACGGATATTCGCCTCGATAAGGAAGAATGCTTGTGTCTCCAGGTCGAACAGGAAGTCCATGCCGAAAATTCCCTTATGACCTTCTTTCATCAGCATATTGCCGAATTCGGTTGCCTTCATGATGAGCAGATGGCGAAGCGAGTCGTCCAGGTGCCGTTGCGTAAAATCATTCCCAACCGTTCCGCCTTTCGACGAGGTCAAGAGCTCGATTCCGGTTATCTGTTCCGAGATGCCGCCTATGACGACGCCCAGTCGGGTTACGCATCCGTTGACGGTATAGGGAACGCCCTTGATCATTCTTGTCACCTTTCCCATCCTGAGCGGATACTGGCGTTTGAGATTCTCGTGCTCTTCTTGCGTCTTGACGAAGAACGTACTGTTTCCCGAATGCCCGAACATGAATTGAACGACGAACTCATGTCCGAACTTTTGGGAGAATTGTTCATACGACGTATCAGAAAGCTTATCGAATTTCTCGAAATCAGGCTGCTGGAACATGTCGTTACCTTCGAGGAACTGCGAAAAGGCGACCTTATTCTCAAGCTTCTTTGCCAGATCCGGCGTGGGATTCAGAAGGTTGTATCCCAACTCTTGGCATGCCTTTTGAATTTGCCGGTCGTTCTTGAATACCAAGATATCAGGTTTGCCGTGTGCTGTCCGTTCGATATACTTTTGCAGCTCGGGTATTCCCAATAGCTTAGAGGTACTGAAAATTTTTGTGCCGGCAGGCTTCGGGAAATTTTGGATATCGATTCCTTCGTCCTTGATTGGAATGGTCAGCTGGCTATTTTCCGAATACAGGATGTGGTATGAAGGCAATAGATCTTCAACTCCAAGGGCCTTTTCGGGATCGAGCGTGACGTAAAATATCTGATTCATGAAAGATTTTCCAGTTTCAATTTTTAAAAGTCAATCAAAAGTGATCGACGGGGTTGTAGTAGCTGTAAAAGAGAGAGACCAATTCTTTGTTGTTCAGCTGCTTTGATCCCAATCCCATTCGGGAAAGCATTTTCATGACATGATCGCGCTTGGGATTCAATTGGATGAGCGCCTTCTCTACCAGCTTGTCTGCATCTTTCAACTCGGTAATTCGTTTTCTGCCGAGGATAACATCGATCAGCTTTTGGAGCGGGTTCACTTGGTCTGCGGTCAGAAGCCCCGATCGATGGGGAATGACGACGAAAAACCGTTTTTGGAGGATATTGTTCTGCACGACCAGGTTTTTCACGAAGTCGATATACAGTACCATCTGCTTTTTCAGCCCCTCACCAGTGATTCGCTTAAGGTTTTCTTCGAGATACGAAAGATAACGACGCATATCGATGGGCTCCGTGTGGATGACTACTTGCATCTCGAAGTTAAGCGAATTGATAAGCTCGCTAAACGCCTGGATCTTCAGATCTTGCTCGAAATTCGACAAAAGCTGGAAGTTAACCGCGGTCGTTTCCACGATCATCGAGACATCGCCGTTCTTCAGCAAGATAATATTATCCCGTATATCGTAGATATCCAGATGGTCTTGGGTTGCTGCGAGCACTTTTTGCTTATTCGGATCGGCGGTAAAGAAATCGACCATGGGGTTCAAAACATTTTCCTTTACTTTCGAAGAGACTTGATTGCCTATCGTTGAGCTCCCCTGCTTTGGAGCGGTAGACGGTGCCTGCGATACAACCTGCTGTGGAACAGGCGCTTGCATCTGCTGTATCGAAACGGTCTGGCTTTGTGTCGGCTGCTTCATGGGTTGAGGCTGTACCTGCTGTGGTTGAGGCTTCGGAGCTGGTTGGATTTTGGGAACCGAGTAACCCGCGACATCCATCATTTCTCCCGTTATATTGACGTTTTTTTTGTTTTTTCCGAACACCGTTTAGTTTTTCGACTGAATTATCTTTGGGGGGATTACGTTATCGTTGAGATACACGTAGTACCTGGAGAACAAGAGCATATCCTTTCCGACAAGTACGTAATACAGGCCGGCAGCGAACGGAGCGTAGGAGTAGTACCGCCCTTGGGGATCGGTAGCCATCGTCCTCACAATCTGGCCGTTTTGATCGTAGACGTACAAAAGCGATCCCGGCTGCAGCTCTCCGATACTGTTGCGGATTTCGCCGTTCAACGTGTTCGGGATATTCGTAAACGAGGGATCGTATTGCGAAACAGAGTTTGCGAGCTGAGCGTAATCGAGATACTCTTCATCTCCTTCTTGAGACTGTTCATCTGCAGCTGCTTGGTTTGTAACAGCTTCCGGCTGCTGGCTGCCTGCTGGCTCTTGAGTTTGGAACGATTGGTGCACCTCTTCGGAATTTCCTGTTTCTTTAGCGACATACGTCGGCTGGCTTTGTTGACCAGGGTTCGAGGTCGGTATTACCCCATCTTCTTCCTTGCCTTGCCCCATGAGGTGCTTTTCGAAATCGATGCTATCGGCATGGCTATAGAAATTCGGGAAAGATTCATCATACGTAACATGATGGTCTAGATCTGCGTTGTCGACCGTTGGTTTGTCTTTCGCTTCCTTCGATTTTTGTGCCTGCATATTTGTGCGGTACGTA
This sequence comes from uncultured Candidatus Saccharibacteria bacterium, assembly GCA_964626735.1. GTDB lineage: Bacteria > Patescibacteriota > Dojkabacteria > JAOAGR01 > JAOAGR01 > CAZVIJ01. Next base: position 34,447 of record CAZVIJ010000004.1, on the reverse strand, counting down.
TCTTCGACGTATTCGGTGCCCAGATCGAATGCTTTAGAATCGTACGTGCCGTCGAATACCTCGTCGTTCGTCGGCTTGATTATCTCGAGATCGTCCACCTTCGGCTCTTCATCCTTCACCACCGCATCTTTCGGCGTGATCATGACAGGCATGGGGTCAATCGGGTCGTGATTGAAATCGACCTCGTTAAACTCTTTCGAACCGAGGTTTATGTGTATCCGGTAGGTTCCCGCCTTGTATTCGTAATGGGATTGGAAATCGCCGTTATCGGTCGTATAGAGCGCCTCGAGATTTTCTTCTCCGCGCTTGATGACGACAGCAGCCTGCTTTACAGGCTGACCGATCTCATCCTCAACCGTTCCGAAGATGTAGTTTTTTGGAGCGAAGTCGTTTTCGTTTTATTATTTATTTGGCGCGATAATCTGGTTCAATTGATCGACCGATTGTTCAACATTCGGTTTTTGGTCGTTTTGATTTGACATAGGATCCTGGCTTAATTGTTGCGTTTCGGTATTCGCGTTTGACTCGGCTTGGTGTGGCTCTTTTGCTGATTCTTGCTGTTGCTGGTTGTCGCTCAATTTGCCGATATCGTATGAATTCTGCACTGATTTCGGCGATATCGTCGTTGATTGCGGTGAAGCTGAGGTTTTGCCTGCACCGACATCTTCCAGTTTTTTTGCAAGGAACTTCTGCTCTTCGGTGTCGAGGGCGGTTTGGACTTCAGTTTTCTGCTGGCTGGCGTTCTCGAGGTACTTAAACGAATTCTCCCCTTCGTTTTCTGCCTCGTCTCCGTATCGATACATCCTCGCTTTCTGCATTGCGGTCTTAACGATGAATCCCTTTCGGTGCCAAACCCTTCGCTGCGGCAAAATAAGCGCTTCGAGATAACTGCTGATAAACTCGGAGAATGGTTCGCCGTTGAACGGCACGAAGATTACGACGATACCGCCTATCATCAAAAACAGTGGAAGTACGATTCGCCACGGTCCTTGAATGAAATAGAAAAGCGCTCCGCTGATGAGGACCAATACAAATCCGTAAATGAACTGCTTCAATGTCATGAAATCAAACAACTTGAATTCAACAGACATTATGTTTTGAGGTACAGGTCTCGTTCCGTATGCCATCGCTTACGTGATAATGTACCACAATAGCACGATTTTATGAACATCCTTATATAGTATTCACAGTTTCACCGGGAGAAATTATACTCCTAACTATTATGACTGATAGCTTAGACAGTGAAATCCAATTCCCTCTCAAGATTGCAGACGTGATCTCCCTGGAAATCCGCCCCATAACGCTTCCGCGGATACCGTACGCCGAGGCGATATTTGCATCCATTGGCGCTAAAATCTCATCGAAACTGTTTGACGACGTACCGTTCGCGATATCCCCCGATGATACGAAATTATGGATCATGCGCTATTTCGGAGGACACCCTTTCCGATATCAGATGTTGAAAGAATACGAATACGATGATCGGGGACTATTCTCGATCCAGGAACAGCATTTCATCGGCAATAGAGTTGGCGAAGACCAACAGCTCAAGCAATTCGAAGTATATCGGGAGAGGATCGATAAAGATGAGGAAGGTGCAGTCGAAGAGTCGACGGATGTCGCAGATGAAGATTTGGAAAATCGACAATCATCGCTCCCTCCCCTTCTGCTGGCATTTCTGTCTCGTGCCGTCGTTAAGACCTACTACGCAACATCCGAAACGACCGGAATCGAAGGTATATACCGCATTCAGAACGAGAACAACGGACCACTCTTGCTGAGCGCAAAAAACGCGTTTCGGTTCGTTAAAGCCCTGATCTCAATATTCCTGCGGGACGACGAACAGGAGGCGAACGACAAAGATGCCTTCGAACGGCAATTTAATGTGTATTCGAATTTATTCAGCGCGTTATTCGGCGAGCAGGAGAAACGATCGAACTTTACGCTGCAGCATGAAGTCCTCGAATGGAAAGGAAGAGGCGAAGACGACCCCGAATCAACAGTGCTCGATCAGGATAGCAAGGCAGGGATAAAAACCAAAGATTTAGAAAAGGCGATAGAGCTTTTCCTTGCTGCCCATTTTGAGATTTTCAACCGAAGGCTTGAGCAGGGATTGGCAGGAGGGGGGCACTAGCCCCCATCACTGCACTGGAGTCAAATAATATTGTCGAATATATTTTTTTCCGTTATCGGTGAAAAACAGGGTGCCGTACCCATCGTATCGTTCGTTTGATCCTCCCCGCAAATTACTGATCGGCGACGAATTCCAAGCTCCTGTACCCGACGGGCAATTTGCCGCCGCGGTCGATTGGTTGAAGTCGCAGGATCGGTAATATGCCTCGTTTCCGCTCTTCGTTACGTACGACTGTCGCAGTTTTGTGCCGTTGTTGAAGAGGAATGTGGTATACGATCCGTATCGTTCATTGGTTCCTCCGCTACGCAAGCCGGCAACGCTGAATGGGGTAAATGATGAGCAAGTTACCGGGTTTCCCGTTGTCTCGTTATATGTACAGTCGCGATATATTTGGGCATCTCCCGTTGATGTCAGGTAATGCTGTCGCATCTTCTTGATGCCGTTTTGCGTATACAAATACGTGCCGTACCCTCCATAAGATTCCCCTGCCTTCCCCAGGAAATTGAGCGGATACTCCGTGAATTGCGCCGTGCAGGCAAGGAGCTTTGTAGCCGGGTTGAACGGGCAGCTTCGATAATACCCTTTGGTGCCGTCTGACGATACGAAAGATTGTCGAACCATCGTACCTTTATTGAATAAATACGTTTCGTACGCGGAGTACTTTTCGTTGCCGCCGGTCGACCGTAGATTCGAAACACTCTCCGCCGAGAATGTACTGCACTTGCCTGATATTGGCTGACCAGCCGCATCATCCCATTCGCAGTCTCGATACACCATATTCTGGCCGGTGTTTGCGGGAGTTGGCGATACCGGGGCTTGCGGCGCGTATGTCGGGGTCGGCGTGTTGCTTGCGGGCAGGCCGGTTACTTCTCTCGAAACCGTTTCGCCCGACTTAATACCATCGGGGCATGACCTGAGCGGCGTAACGGTTATGCGGTAACGGTGGCCGTTCTTTATATAGAAATTGAGCAAGACGTCGTCACGGGATTTTTTCGTTTCGCACCATGATGTTTGCGTAGTCTTGGTAGCAGCATCATACGGCTTGCACGTAGTTTTATCTCCGCCGGCAGAGACATCGTCAATCCTAATCGTATAGCCTGTCGAATTTCTAACGGGTATAAAGCCAGCAATCGAATTTCCTTCAGTCAATTTGGAGATATAGGGGTGCGTAAATTCCACAGGGTCTCGGGGAGCGATACATGCATTTCCGGGTTGAACCTGTATACCTTCTGTCCTGAACTGAGTTGTGGTGTCGGAATACCCTAAGTAATCTTGTCGAATATATTGTTTTCCTCTTTGAACGAATACATTGGTTGCATATCCGTAATACCGCTCTTGACCGACTGCCCTTAAGCTACCGTAAGAGACTTCGTTGAAAGCAATTCCGGAACAATTGATGCCGCCATTCGCTGGATTAAACGGGCACGAACGATAGAACCCCTTCGTTCCCGTATCGTCGATAAAGCTGAAGCGTATTTTCGTATTGTTATCGAACAAAAAGGATTCAATAGCGCTATAACGCTCTCCTGTCGTTCCCCTGAGGTTTGAAAGTTCGGTTTTGGATGTAGAGTTACAACCGCTCTCAGCGCCCGTTGCGTCATTATATGAGCAATCTAATGTATACAACGAAGTACTATCCATTACGAACTTCTTCGATTTGGCGCCATAATTCACTGATGAGATTCCCGCGATCGAGGAAGTATTCAAGTTCCACAGCGTCTTCAGATCGACTTTAGAGAACGGGTTTTTGCATACCGGCGTCTTCAGAGTGGGTGAAACGGTGCAGTTTCTCGTGTACGCAACGGTAGAATTCTCCACGACAAAAGTTTGCTTGAATTGCGTATTGTTTGCGAAATACGATGATTCGTACGAGCCAATCGATGTGCCTGCAGGCAACCCCAGTTTCGTGAGGCTATAATCGTTATAGCCGGTGCAGGTATTTGCGATAGGCACGCCGTTTGTTTCATCGTACTCGCAGACCCTGCTCCACATTCGATCACGTTTCATCGAATCGACAGAATTCTTCGACAATCGCACCTTGGTGACGCTTAATGCCGGAAGCGAAACATCCATGGTTGCCTTGGACGTTCCGTACTTGTAGTGCTGGTACGTTTTCGAGCTCGTGTAGTCGTTGCTCCCGACCGTCTCGATTTCATAGGAGGAGAGTGTGCTTACTGGGACATCGGAACCGAAGGTAACTTTAACGTTAACGTTTGTCGTTGCTTTGTTCGAGAGTAGGACTACCGCTTCTCCGTCTTTTTTGCCGGCAACAACGCTTACTGCAGGGGCATTGGCAAAGTTTACGTTCTTGAGCTCCGTGTAATTGAGCGGTATCGTGGTTCCGAGCTGCTTCATGCCGCCCAATTGGGACATCATCGAGAAGACTTTCCCGGAAAAAGTCGTCGAGAAAAAATCGTCGACGAAGGAGCAGCTCCATCCCCTTCTCAATTCAGAGACATTCGACGAGCTGAACTTATTGGCGATCATCGACTTGAGAACTTCGTACGTATACATACCGGTTTCGAATACGTAATCGGCTGCCTTAGCGCATGATCCCGTCTGCCATTCGGTAAGGGTAAGCGCCTTACCCGGAAACATCGTACGAATCTGGTTGAAATAACTGGTGTATTTATCTTGCGCCCAATAAGCACTGACACCTTTATAATTCGTACTGGATACCGGAGCGTTCTTGTTGTATCCATTCGCATCATAGAAGTGTATCGCGATTCCGTCGAAGCATTTGACCGGTCCGCACATCATCTCGATATCCTTCTTAACCCCCTGGTTCCAAACGGTATAATTGGGCCATCCATAATAGCTTGCGATCAGGCTGATCTTGATATTCGGATTGACTTCCTTCATGGCCTTAGCAAAATCTTTAACCGTATTCATATACCTGACCGGGTCTCCCCACGAAGCCCACTGTTCATTCCCCAACTCGTAATATTTCAGCTGCGTACCGTATTTCTTTACGATCTCTTTCGCGTCGTTGAGGAGAATTTGCTTATTGGTTGCCGCATCTCGTCCCGGGTATCTCGGGAGCAAGTTGCAATTTTGCTTTTCTTTATCGTAGTTGATATTCACGACGTAATTGAGCGAGCCGCCGTTGTTTTTCGAGAGCGCGATCGCGTTATCAATCGTTCCGAGCGGGTTATCAAGGTTCTGCTTGAGGTCGGCTGCGTAATATGTTGCATTTCCCGTGTGATAGTCGTAGGTATCTGCCAAACATCCGTACGGGAACCTCATGGAATGAATTCCATACTCTTTGATCTTTTCGTACTCCAGGCCTGCTCCATCATAAAAATCGCTTTCGGTGTGGGGTAATTCGGTGAGACGCATCTGTCCAATCAAGCTGAAGAAGCGATATACATCATGATCCCATTGCACGGTATAGCCGAAAATGTCCGGATCAATCGTCCCCTTATCCCCCGAAACGTTGAGAGAGAGATTCGGGCTTGCCGAAACAGGCTCTGAGGCATTACTGAAAAGGTTCGGCACATGTTTGAGGTTGGCAACTCCGATGGCCATAACAGCCACCAAAATTATTAAAAAAAGTGCTCCCAATTTTCTCAGCTTGGGAGATCGCAACTTAGCTCGGACAGTTGGTATTGATATCACGATCCAGTATATGGAAATTTGCGTCGTCTGTGTACCTGCTCATGTCCCTAAATGGTATAATCTTCGGTGACCCTGCTTGAAACAATTAATTCCCTGGAAATTCCGAACTTTAGGAAAAAGCAGATCATTCACGCTGTCTACAAAGAATTCTGTTCCGATCTTTCGGAAACTACGACCTTACCCAAACAAATGGTCGCTGAGCTTTCCGATTTACCAGTGCGATCATTGAAACCAGTAAGGAATTTAGTTTCCAAAGATAAGAAGACCATAAAGTGGAGCTTCCTTACTTCGAAAGGGTCCCCCATAGAGACGGTCCTCATGCTCCACGATAACGGCAGGAAAACGTTGTGCGTCTCGTGCCAGTCGGGATGTCCGGTAAATTGCAGCTTTTGCTGGACCGGCGCAATGGGATTCAAGCAAAACTTGGCGGCCGATGAAATCATCGAGCAGCTGCTGATTGCGAATTCATGGCTTCGTACGAATTTCGGAAAAGATGTAACGGTCAACCGTGTCGTCTACATGGGAATGGGCGAGCCGATGATCAATCTCCTCGAGGTCACCAAGTCTATCGAAATGATGTTGGACCCCGAGCTATTCGGTTTGGGACTGCGGTCACTGACGGTATCGACCTCCGGTTACGTTCCGATGATGAAAAAGTTTTGGGGGCAATATCCCAAAATCGGAGTCGCAATCAGCCTGCATGCCCCTACGCAAGCGTTGAGGGAACAGCTTATGCCGGTCGCCAAGCAATTTTCCCTAGACTCGCTGATGGAAGTCTGCAGGGAAATACAAAAAGGGTCAAAGCGAAGGATTACCTACGAATATATTTTGATCGATTCGGTAACCGATACCGAGGAATGTGCATTGGCGCTTTCTGAGCTAATTGGCGATCAGCTCGCTCACGTTAATGCGATCCCGTATAACCCGATCGATGGACGCGACTTCAAAAGGCCATCGAGAAATCGAGTCATGAAATTCTGCAACCGTCTTCGGGAGCTTGGGATTTCGGTGACGCCCCGTGTGACAATGGGCGACGACATCAAGGCGGCATGCGGCCAACTATCTAATCACGATTAGCTTGCGATCGTCTCTTCTATCGTAAAGGAATTCAGTATCGCTTCCAGTTCATCAATAGATTCGACGCGCACAAGCTGCGACCTGAGTGATTTGGCCCCATTGAAGCCGCCGAAATACCAGCCGAGATGTTTGCGCATTTGGACAATACCGTGCGGGCCTTTATCTTGCACCATCAGCCGCGCATGTCGTATGGCCATTTCCCGTACCTCCTCGAAGCTATGCGTTTGGTTATCGAGTTCGCGTTTGATGTCCTCCAGTTCTGATGCCGGAATTTCTTCGATCGATGGAATGGTTTGCGGCCATCCGTACTGAATGCAGAGCTCCTTGAGCCGGTCGACTCGCCTCTTTTCGAATACCCAAGGGTTACCGAAGCTTCCCCGACCGATCATGACGCCATCGACTCCGCACGTTACCAGCCGGACGAATGCCTCGTATAGGCTTTTTACATCCCCCGATCCGAAAACTTTGGCCGAGGCGCCGATCCTTGACTTGAATTCTTTTATCGGCTCCCAATCTGCTTCTCCCGTGTACATCTGCTTGAGCGTACGTCCATGAATCGCGACCGCCTTGGAACCGGCCTCAAGCATAGCCATCCCGTGGGTGAAAACCGTATTCTTGTCCGAGACGCCAAGCCGCATCTTCGTGGTAACTTCATACTCCCCATCATTTCCCATCTCTTTCCAAATTTCGTTGGCGCCTTTGATGGTATTCCGTACGATGCTTGCGGCGGTCTTCGGATCATCCATAAGCGCGCACCCGCTACCTTTCGATGCAACCTTATGCGCTGGGCAGCCCATGTTGATATCGATCGCGTCGAAGCCCAGCGGTACTGTTTTCTTCACTGCTTCGTAAAAGTCTTCGGGTTCGCTGCCGAAAAGCTGGGCAATGATCGGCCGCTGGATTTCGGTAAAGCGAAGCTCAAAGAACGTTTTGACGCTCTCGTACATGATTCCTTTTACATTCACGAATTCGCAGTATTGTGCGCCACTTCCTCCCATCTGGGCAACGAGCTCCCGGTACGCCATATCGGTGATGCCGTCCATCGGAGGACAGATCACAATCGGGTAATCAATTTTTGACCAGGAAAATGCCTGCATAATCCAATAAGTATAGCACAACGGAATGTTAATTCCTCATCGAATCGAACATGTTCTGCTTCGCATTCTCGTCCATCATTGCAAGATCCCATTTCGGCTCCCACAAGAACTCGATTCGAACATCCTCCACGAAATCAAGATCCATCAATACACTTTCTATTTCCGAGAGGAAATAGTCCGAGAGCGGGCAACCGGGTGTCGTCAAGGTCATCAGCACGGTTACTTCCGAATCGTCGTTTATTTCTATTCCGTATATCAAACCGACGTCCACGATATTCATTCCTATTTCGGGATCGACGACTAGCCTGAGGCGGTCGATTACCTGTTTTCTAAGTTCCGTGAGCAGAATCACATTCATACCATCTATTAGGTGCAATTATAATACATTTGGCGCTATAATTTGTTTGCTACTCTTTATTTATAATTGCGCATACATTTAATACAATACCAACAATGAGAACTTTCAGGGCCGCTCCTAGTCCGACGGGGCATCTCCATTTAGGCAACGGAAAAGCTTATATCATAAACTATGCTCTTTCTCGCGCGTATAATGGCCGCTTCATCCTCAGAATCGAGGATACCGACAATAACCGTAACCGCATGGATACGGTCGATAACATTATCAAAGATACCGAGTGGCTCGGTGTCCGATATGATGCGGGTCCAAAGATCGGAGAGAAGAACGAGTATTTCCAGTCCGAACGGATGCCGCTTTATCAAAAGCATATCGACCAACTCCTCCAAGAAGGTAAGGCATATAAAGCATACGAAACACCTGAGGAACGCGCAATGCAGATAGAAGAACAACGCAAGAAAGGCGGCTCGCCTGTGTATTCCGGCGCTCACGCCAATCTCACAGCCGAAGAGCAGCAGGCATTCGAAGCCGAAGGGCGAAAGCCGGTCATCAGGCTGAAAGTACCCAAAGATACTATCGTCGAGTTTGAAGATAAAGTTTTCGGTACCGTAAAGGTGAATACCAATACGATCGGGGATCTGGTTATTCAAAAATCGGACGGCACTCCTATGTATAACTTTTGCGTCGTCATCGACGACCACGATATGAACGTCACCGACGTCGTGCGAGGATTCGGCCATCTGAGCAATACGGCAAAGCAAGTTCTCATCTACCAAATTTTCGGTTGGGACATTCCGACGTTCGCACACTTCTCCGATATCTTGAATGAAGACGGTATCGGCAAGCTTTCGAAAAGGAAGGGCGCGAAGCCGCTGACGTTCTATCGGGCCGATGGGTATTTGCCCGAGGCAATATACAACTACGTTACGGTAATCTCCTGCTCGTTCTCGTTCTCAAGCAAGGAAGAAGAAATCATGACGCCAGATCAGATTTTCTCTTCAATAAGCTACGACAAGATCCTGCATACGAATGCACGCATAGACCCCAAAAAGATCGATTGGTTCAATGGCCAGCATATCAGGAAGCTCAGCCCGGACGAGCTATATGACCGCGTAATCGCCTGGCTAGAGAACGATGCGCGTACCATCAAGGACTTTGACGAGAACTTCGACGAGGGTCTCATCGATTTGTTCTTGGAAAACACGGACGTGCTTAGACAAGCTTTGCCGCTCGTCCATCAGCGAATCAATAAGCTGTCAGATATATTCGGCCAGCTCAAGTTTCTCTTCAAGGAGCCGGATGTTGCATCAATCGATGTAACATCATCGAACCATACTCTCGAGGAGTTTGTCACTGCATCTCAAAAAATTTATAATGGTTTTCAATCCATTATTCCGAATCCGGATCAGCCGACATGGGAACAGACCGTTCGGTCTATCGGAGACGCTCTCGGGTGGAAGCACGGTGATGTCTTTATGGTATTGCGTTTGTTGGTTGTTGGTGATAAATTCTCTCCCCCTTTGTATGAGAGCATGCAGCTATTAGGCTGGGATGAATGCGTATCTAGAATCGATCGATATTTGAAAAAACATGGATAAAACATTTTTAATAGCCATAACGGGGCCTTCGGGATTCCGCAAAACTGAAATCGTTAAACGAGCTATTCGCGAACATGATCGGTACACAAAAGTCATCTCGTATACCGATCGACCGAAGTTTCCCGACGAAACCGAGGATACCGATTTCCATTTCGTGACGGAAGAGAAATTCACCGAAATGATCGACAATGAAGAGTTCATCGAATGGCAAAGGCTTTCAACGAACGGTTACCGGTTCGGAAAGACGAAAGAGGAATTCAACGAGACCCTAAAGAGCAATCCGGGCAAGGTGGTCTTTACCCAGGTAAATATCATCAACCTGCCCGTATTGAAACGGTACTACCCGGAGATGTGCACGATATTCGTCGATGTAAAGGACACGAAGGCGATGGAGGAATATCTCAAGCAAAGCAACGATATCCCCGACGAAGACGAATACGAACGTCGCTACAAGTTCGCGATTGAAGAACGCAGGAGAAGACACCTTGCCGATTTCATCATCAATATGAAGGATGATGAAGAAGAGACGTATCAGGAATTCCTCTCGACGGTTCAAAAGTGCGTCGACAAGATGTCTCATTGAAATGTGCTGTAGAAAAGTGAATAATGATCCGAAAACATCATGTTCATTATTCGTTGGTTCATCAATATTTTAGCCACACTCGGATTTCTCCTCACCGCAGCGATCGGATATGCAGCCGTTAGGCCGTTGTCGGTTGAGGCTGTCGACCCGCTCGATCTTACCGGTGTGCTCCAATGCCAAGCCACTAAATTCAACCTTTCCGATACGCTTTCCAACAATTCCGAATTCGATAAGCTGAAACAGACGCTGGGCGCGAACTCTCCCATCGAGCTCGTGAACCAATTTACCCAAACGCTCGCCACCGTCACCAAGTCGGTCGCAACGAAGCCCGAACTATCAGTCTCATATTGCACAACCCCGGATTCCAACGCGAAGACGCTCGAGAAAGTCAAAGCGTTTATGCAAACCCAAAAGAAGAACTATACCTACGGATCGCTCGCAGATTATATCGGCAAGCTCAATCAGTTGCCGTTCGCGAAAGTGGCGACCAACTTCGAGCTTAACGTGCCGAGCGTTTTTGTCCGTTCGACATACTGCAACGCGCCACTGAACAAGTCCGACTTCTACATTTTTACCAACATCGGTTCCGGCGCTCAAAACATTGCGATCATGTTCAATATCCATCTGGTTCCCGACATCTCGGCACCGCAGTCGAGCGTCTACACGAGCAACATTATTCAATCAGCACAATACATTAAGAAACAAATCTACTGCAATGGATCCAATGAATAAACAAGAAAACCAGAACGCTTCCCCACAACAGCCGGCAATTCCACAAACAGATCCTACGGCGCCTCAAGAAAATGCAGTTCAGGAAGAAGACGCGAATCTCAATACCGATATCTACCAATCGGTATATGCATCTCCACAAGCTAGCGCTGCACAGCAGCAATCGGTTCAATCTCCAGTGCAACCTGTGCCTCAACAGCAAGCTCTCCCTCCGCAGCAGTTCCAGCGGCCGCTCCAAGCTCCTCCTCCATTGATGCAAGGGCAAGTAATCCCATCTCAAGAGGTAGTTTACGTAACGGAAAAACAAGGAGGATTGGGATGTATCGGAACTGCGCTCGTACGTTTATACGGCTGTCTCGGGTTATTGCTTTTAATAATCTCTTTGATCATAATAGGACTCGCTATTTGGATAAATTTCTAAACTATGTACGTTGTATTCGATGTAGAATCAAAAAAAATTTTCGACGAAGTCGAAGATCGGGATCCCCGAAAGCTTGGCATATCCTATATGGCCTATTATCGTTCCGATACCGATACGCTCGACGGTTTTTTCGACGAAGATGTACCCAAATTTAAGGAGATCTTGGATAAGGCAGATTTAGTGGTAGGCTTCAACACCATTGAATTCGACTTCCCGGTGCTTGACGGTTATTTCCCCGTGAAGGCCTCGGATTATCACCAATGCGACCTCTTCCAGATCATAGCCAAGAAACACGACGTCTACCTGAAACTAGATAACGTTACCGAATCTACGCTCGGCGGAGGAAAGATCGCTCACGGTCTCGACGCGATACGGTTTTGGCGAGAAGGTAAGCTCGACAAGCTTAAGGAATACTGCGATAGCGATGTCCAGCTCACCAAGGATCTGTACGAATATATACTGAAAAACAAACATTTCTTCTATACCGATGGTCTCGGCAATAAGGTACGGCTTGAGCTGGACCTGGAGGAAGAACTTGAGAAGCTGAAGCCGAAAAAGTACCAGGAAGATGCTGGCGGACTTGGGCTTTTCTGAAGAAGCCAAACTCTCACTATAGGTATGTATGGTATAATTGTCGACAAAACATTTATGCCTAAAAAACAGGCTGTGGTGAGCAAACAGGTTGCAGGATATATTCTTGAAGAAGAATGTTACAATACCGTTTTTTACGATAAACGAGGTCAACGAACGGAAGACGAAATAGATTGCCGAGGGGGGTGGCTATTACCAACTTACATGCATATAAGCGTTGGAGGTTTAACGTTTACAAGCGATGTCCTCGGCTTTGGACCAATCTTTGACGTAATTCTATACGGGAAAACCGTTACTCCCGTTTTCCAATACGCGATCCATAACTTCAGGAGATCCTTGGGACTTGTGAGTAGACCGAGCGTCGAAGTCCAGGTAGAAATTTTCAGCGGCCAAGGATTTTCAGCACCTACTATAAACAATGAAAAACCCTAATATCCAATCAACGATCGTCTACGATGAGCCAAACGGTAACCGCGTTGGCGTTTTCGATTTACGCATTTCCGAATACCCTTGCGTACAGCGGGTACTCTTCTACGATGACCCTATCCCCATGACGCGGGTAATCGCATCGCCAGAAATAGCCGGCCCTCTGGTCGAGGCGTTGCATACTATCGCAGTCGGACAGCGAGATGAAGAAACGATACGCACGTTTCGCCGCCACGTATGTCTGTTGCCGGCTAAACCTTCGAGCATAACGCTTTTTACTCCTCGACCTGGCGTCGCATCCCCTGAACCGCACGAGCTGTATCGGGATGAACAGCGATTCATAGATATCCTCGGGATGAATACCGTCGTACTCCCCTCGCGCCAGCGAGTCTCAGCCCGGGTAGAACCGCAATATTTCATGAATGGAATGTTCCAAGATCCGAACGTTATCTTCGGCTGCCGTTACGGTTCGCCTAAGCATATGACGGCAGAATGGCATACGACGACGGTGAGGCATACTTTGGCTCATAAGATGTTCGAATACGTTGCCGCCTTGGCGCGTGGCGAACTTTGCCATACGGGCGCACAATATATTCAGGGATTTCAGGCCAGGACCATGATCTTCGGCTCAGCAGTCAATTGGTATATTAACGAACGGTATGTTGGCGATGTTGATGTTGCCAAATAACGGGAGTTCTGAGAAAATACGATCGACTATCCGTAGTCAGTTCTTGTAATGTAAAGCGCGAGCGTAGTTCAATTGGCTAGAATGTCTCCCTTCCAAGGAGAAGGTTGTGGGTTCGACCCCCATCGCTCGCTCCATTTAGTTTTTCCAAACCAGGTACGTATTCGTTTTCTTATTTTTCCCATCAGCCTCGAAACGCGAGATAAGCGTCAGCGGCACGGCTTCGATAATTTTCTCTATTTCAGCTTCAGGAAACCAGTGGCAGTATCTAACTTCAGATACTCCACGGTCCCAACCGACTAGGTAGTCATTCGGCTCAAGTTCCCCTGTCTCAATTCCAACTTCCTCCCACGGCACGATTTTTTTTGAGAGCTTTAGATCGCTAAGAAAGTCCCATAACGAAACCGCAAGATAGCCTCCCCTTTTTACATGCCTGCATACCTTTACCAGAAGCTCGATTCTCGCATCGAATGAAGGGATGTGGTGCAATACGCCGAAAGCGACAGTCAAATCGAATAGATCTTCTCCATAGAGATAGAATTTCGTGAGGTCCATTTTTCTAAGCTTAGCTCGTGTATTCCAACATTTTAGCCGCGCCGACGACAACAGATAATCATTGCTATCCAAACCGAGGTATGAGCTCCAGGAATAGCCTTTGCTTTCCATAAACTTGAAGAACCTACCATTTCCGCAACCGACATCGAGAACGTCGAGTTCATGCGGCAGCTCTACATGGGTCAATAGGGTATCCCACCCTTCCCAAAAATAGTTTCTGGAGTTATCAAAGTATGAACCGACGTTTCGATAAAATGTTTCGTTTATCGATTTCAAATTCTCGATCGTTTCGCTCTTCATGCTATCGATAATACACGATGATGCAACACTGGTATAATGCGTCGATGAGGCGGGGCGACTTTCGGGTAGAGGATCATGCTGAGGCAATCGGCGCAATTTTAGATGAAGTGGAGCGACGCGATGTATGGCAAGAAAATTCGCTATACAAGATACTTACAGGCTCCCCGAAGTCGCCAGGGAAATTATTTTCCCGCGACAACTTAGTTGAGGGTTATCGATATTTGGTTAAGCTCGGAAGGATTCCGAGTACGGCTATCGAGGAGCGGATCCGTATGAAGCCTATGCGTACTCATTCAGGTGTCGCTACGATAACCGTTCTCACAAAACCCTATCCATGTCCCGGAACCTGCATTTTTTGCCCAAATGATGTTCGCATGCCGAAGAGCTATTTGGCTGACGAGCCGGGAGCGCAGCGCGCCGAGATGAACTCTTTCGACCCTTATCTCCAGACATATAATCGCTTGGAGGCACTGAAAAAGATTGGCCATACGGTAGAGAAAGCGGAGCTAATCGTACTTGGCGGGACATGGTCATTTTATCCGAGGGAGTATCAAATTTGGTTCATCGAAAAATGCTTCGAAGCGATGAACGACTTTGGGGTACGCGATCAACGAGAAACCATCCGCTCGCGTATCAATAATATTTTCAAAGACAACGCAGTCGAATTCTACGACCATACGGGAAGACTCAAACCGTATAATCAGCTCATCGGGTCAATCGTCGTGAACCACAATCAGGGATTTTTCAGGAAAGATGAATTTTCTGAGTTGGAGAGCTTGTATGCGCAGCATACTTTGAATGAGGATGCCCAAATTCGCTGCGTGGGATTGGTCATCGAAACTCGCCCCGATTATCTTGACGAGGAGGAAGTAACGTTCCTCAGGAAATTGGGGGCTACTAAAATCCAGATTGGCATACAAAGCCTTGACGATACCGTCATGCAACTCAATAAACGGGGCCACGGCAGCGAAGAAACAAGAAACGCCATACAGCTGCTTCGGCGTGCAGGTTTTAAAATACACGCCCATTGGATGCCGAATTTATACGGTTCTACCGTCGACAACGATATCGAAGATTACCGAAGGCTTTGGGACGAGCCGTACCGACCTGATGAGCTGAAGATTTATCCGACTTCGATAATCGCCAATACCGAATTGCATTCATTGTATACCTCGGGGAAATATTCTCCTTATTCCTTTGAAGAGCTGTTGAGGCTTTTTGAACGTACGTTACCGATTACCCCGCGCTATAACCGTCTAACGCGTATCATTCGCGACATCCCGTCGACCGATATCGTCGCAGGCAATAAGCTTACTAACTTCAGGCAAATAGCCGAATCGAAGATTGCCGAATTGGGCTTTACGTGCGAATGCATTCGATGTCGAGAGATCAAAACGAAGAGTATAACCCTCAGCGAAATAGAGTTAGAGACAATCGCATACCAGACGTCATCCGGCACTGAGTATTTTCTGTCATACCGGACAAAGCGCGACGATAAGATCTGCGGATACCTTCGGTTGCATTTGCCGGATAAGAAATCTTTTATCGAGGAGTTAGGCGATAACGCCATCATTCGGGAAGTCCATGTATACGGGCAAGTTGTTTCCCTTGGCCAAAAACTTAGGGGAAAAACTCAGCACTTGGGGTTGGGAACAAAGTTAATCGACGAAGCAAAGCGTATTGCGGCGGAGCTCGGTTATCGAAAGCTTTCCGTGATATCGGCAATCGGCACACGAAAGTACTACGAGAAGCGTGGATTCGAGCGGGGTATGCTTTACATGTCGACGAAAACAAAATGACCCGTAGAAACGGGCCATGTTTGAGAGATGCTTATTACGCCGTAGCGAGAGCTTTTACTGCATCAACATACGCTGACTTGGGGTACAACCCGACGATTCTCTTTACTTCCTTGCCATCCTTAAGGATAAGTACGGTAGGAATGCTCATGACTCCAAACTCTTGAGCCGTTACCGGCGATTCGTCAACGTCTAGCTTCGCAAACGTAATGCTTTTGTATTGCCCTTCCAACTCTTCTACAATTGGAGCCAATACCCTGCAAGGACTACACCAGTCGGCATATAAATCGATCACAACAACTCCGCTTTTGGTCTCCTCTTTGAAATTTTGGTCGTTTAGTTTCTTCATGATTAAGACTTGCTATTCTAGTACTTTTCCAGGCGATCGCAAAACAGTGTTTACCCCGGTATAAAGCCATATATTACATGTCGTTTATTACAGGCTACTGCCCATGAACTGATGTTTAGGAATGTCTCACTATGACGACGTCTCCGTCCTGTACTTCGTATTCTTTTCCTTCCAGCCGCATTTTCCCCTTCTCTTTAGCCTTAACCCACGAGCCGCACTCGATAAAGTCGGAATATGACACGACTTCAAGCCGAATGAAGGTCTTTTCGAAGTCGGTATGGATAACGCCTGCCGCTTTCGGAGCAAGCGTTCCCTTCTTGATCGTCCATGCCCTGCTCTCTTTTTCTCCCGTCGTGAAGTAGTTGATAAGACCGAGTGTCTGATAACCGATTCTCGCGATTTTATCGAGCCCCGATTCGCTGAGCCCCATGCTTTCCAAAAACTCCTTCTGCTCTTCAGGTGATAATGCGACCAATTCGCTTTCTGTCTTGACGCTTATAGCAGCGACTACATCGGTTTCTTTCAATCCCAGCTTTTCCTTAAGCTCTAGTTCTGACATCGACAGGTGATCCTCGTCCACATTGGCGACGTAAATCATCGGCTTCAACGTAATGAGCGCAAGGTCCTTGAGCGATTCGAGCTCGTCTTTCGATAACGGGTAGGTATTCGCGAGATTTCCTTCATTGAGGTGTAGATGTATGTTCTCGAGGAGCGTTACGTACGCTTCCGACTTCTCATCCTTTTTCGCCTTGAGGGATGCCTTTGAAGTATCGATTCGTTTCGCTACGGTTTCCAAGTCTTTAAGTATTAGTTCGGCATTGATTATTTCGATGTCTTCATTAGGGCTAATCCTATTCTCTACATGAATGACATTTTCGTCTTTAAAGAGCCGAACGAGATGGATTATGGCACCGACTTCCTTTATATGGCCGAGAAATTTATTGCCGAGTCCTTGGCCTGACGCTGCTCCCTTTACGAGTCCAGCGATATCGACAAATTCAACGACGGCGTAAATTGTTTCTTTCGAGTCGGAAAGCTTGCTCAATTCGTCAAGGCGGGGATCCTTAATCGGGACAATACCGACGTTAGGATCGATGGTCGCGAACGGATAGTTCGCCGCCAAGACATTAAGTTTGGTGAGTGCATTGAAAAGTGTGGATTTACCGACATTCGGAAGCCCGACAATACCTAAAGACAAATTCATGGACGATTATATGGTATAGAGCCCTTTCTATAAACAACCTGGGTCAAGCCCATGGTATAATCTTATATGAATTTCTCGCCATGGAGATATACGCATATCCTGACCGGTGACGGTGGACGTCAATTGGCTAAAGGCTTTATGCAAGAGCAGTCGAACGGGACGGTATTTGTAGCTGGCGGATTCGATACCCAAGACGCATCGGTAATTCCCTATGAATTTACCGAGCCGCGGCGCTATATTGGAGCCGATATCATCAATGCAGGCTATTCGTTCGTGGCTGCACTGCAAAATTTACCGTTTGGCCCAGAATACTTTTCTGAGCTGTATGGTGCCGCATTACGTCAGAGCTTCCCCAAGCCGTATTTCTTATATGCCCACTCCTTGTCTGCGATGATGGCGCTGTATGCACCTGATCTGAGATATCAGATGGTCGTGGCAGCCCATCCGGCAGCAGGCCCCTTCAGGCTGAAGTTTAAGCCCCGGCTTGTATGCAGGCGCGGAACGAGTCATCTGTATGCTCACTATGCTCAGCCACGTATTTTTTCAAGGAATGCAAAGGAATATCTTACTGCTTTCAACCCAGATACGCAGGAGCAGATGCTTATTACCATGGGTATTTACCAAACCATGCCTCAGCCCGAAGCGTATCCGCGAAATTACCATTTCGTGTACCAGGAAGACGATGATACCGTTGAGCTGCGACCCGATCATAAGATACCTGCCGACCAACTCCATACCTGGGCTTCCCTTGGCATTCCCGGCAAAGGTCATAATCCAATACTAAACGGCCATGTATCTCCGCTCGCCGTCATCCTCGCGATACGAAATTCCAGCGATAGCTCAACCAGCAGGCTGTAAAATTGAACGGAATCCGTTTATGTATTAAAATACCTGGTACGTTTATGGCGATATAGCTCAGTTGGTTAGAGCGAAGGAATCATAACCCTTAGGTCGCAGGTTCGAGTCCCGCTATCGCCACCAAGAGACATGCCTGAAGTGGCATGTCGATCAATTTCACACTTTTTTATAATTAATTCTAATCTCGGGTAAATACCACAGGTATTTAGCCTAGGGGACTCTTCCCCCTATATCTTTACAACTCCACCTTCTTATACGAATCCAGCAGCCTCCCCAATTGCTCATCGCTTATCCCCCGATACGCCTCAAGAAAATACCTAACATCCCCATCTTGCCAGAAATAGGCCTTGTCAGTCGGCTCGGAGTTTACCTCCGGCTGATTGAGGAAATCGCCGTTATGCGGCAGATTCTTTAAAGCTGTTGAAACAACGACAATGTCATGGTTGCCGATTTTTTTCGACTCAAGTACCTTTACATTGTCAAAGACTAGTTCTTCTTTTTGCGTAGCTATACTTACGTAAAACGGCTGGCCATCCTTGCGGTAGAAGCCGAGAACGCTATCGGGATTATTTTGGGTAATCTTATCTTTAAAAGCATATCGAACCTCAACAAGCTTCTCGCCTTCAAGAGAGTCGCTGGGCATTTTCGCATCGAACGGCAATTTGACCGACTTTTCGCCCAGTACTGACTGGTTTATTTTTAGCCCCTTCGCCTTATCAAAAAAGTTGTCCGAAATACTCGTTACATTATTCGATGCGCTTGAAAAGAACCCGGGAACAAACCGGAGAACGGCGCCTACCAAAAAAATCATGAGCACCAGCATTACTCCCGATACGAGCAATCCGAACCCATCCATATTGCTTATTTTTGCTCCCATAGTGAATCAGAGTTTAGAGAATTATTCCTAAATAATCTATTTGTATAGGTTTATTGTCTTACTCGGGATCAGTCTATAAAATTTCTAGCTGCTCATGCTAAAAATTCTCGATAATATCCTGTACTTCCACAAAGAAGATTTTCTCGCGCTCGTCGAAGACGAAGATTACAAATCAATAAAAGACTTCAAGATCGATCTAGTCCCGAAACTCATGAAGCTTTTTAAGCTGGCTCCGGGAAAAATACTCTTGGATCATCCCCTTGGTCTTATCGTTTCCGATAAAGGCCGTAAAGCTGAAATTGCGGTCCTGGGCAAAAAAACATCAGCCGTTGCGCTAATCGTTAACGTCAAAATCGAATCCAAAATGGGTACGCGTCGACCGCTTCAGGAAGATATCAAGCAGGCGAAGGCCAAACTGTTCAAGACCCTGCAGTACGGGCGGGTATCGCAAGGCATTCTTCTTACCGACCGACGATGCATCTTCCTCGGATGCGAATTCGACGAGAAATTCAGGATCAAGAACCCTCATACACCGGAAAAACTTTCACGAATCGTTCTAAAGGCATGACATGGTCGAGCATATTTCCCTTATACGACAGCCCGGAGAGCGGGCTGATGCAGACCATATGCTCCTTGAGATACTTCAATGCGGTCTTGAAGCGGCTCTTTTCGAGATGTCGTAGCAGAACTTTAGGCTTAAACGTTTCATCTACCATCCAACTGAGATAGCTCTCGACTCCCTCTTCTTTCGGCATGATATCGACATCGAAAACGATTGAAGCGTCATCCTTCTCTGAATACAGTGCCACTTCAAAGTCTTCGAGAATCGGCTTCATTTCGCAGATTTCACTATAGCCGTACCTTGTAAGGTAGCTCACCAGCACGCTACGCGCCTCTGAGCTCAATAGAGACAACTCTTCTCTCAGCATACCCAGGAGCTGTATCATTTTATCCGGTTGTTTATCGAATAATTCGGCCATCACGTGATTAAATCCTTTGCCATGAACGAACTGGGTGACGAGAACTTCGGGAGTCGAACCGTACACTGGTACGAGCGTAAATCCTTCGATATCGAACGTCTCGTAAAGCTGGTTGTAAAGCTCGAGCGTATCCAGGCCGCTCAGTGGCGAGTATCCGTTCTCTTTATAAATACCTTTATTGATCCCGTACCCGATTGCTTTTACCATCGCCTCTGGTAGACGCGGCGGAGCGGGCAACACTTTACCAAGCCCTATAAATTCGGCCGCATCGTGGAGTTTACCGATCACGGCAACCAAAACTCTCTCATAGAGAGAAAGCCGTGACGTCTTCAACAGCTCCAGCTTACTAACGTAACCATCGGCAACCGTATCGGTCTCGAACTTGCCCATGACGCTTAACCAGCTGAAATTTCGATGATGGCCCCGGTCATAGTAGAAGTGAGCGTTGTCGAACGGAATGTCCTGCAGGAAGGTACTTCCCATGATAGCCACGGATTCTTCGTCGTTATTCACCAACACGGAAAACGAACCACGGTGCTTCAATACGCTCCCCAAATGCATTTCATTGAACAAGATTCTTTTTTCCGGAGATACCGTCAAGGTTAACGGTTCCGGATTCTTGTTTTGCCAGATCGGTCGAGTAAGCGCAGGAGCAAAATATGCCATAAATTAATTATGCAACTTTATAAGACATAAAAGCAACTTCGTAGCTTATAGACTTGTCAAAATCTCCTCATAGAATTCATATATAGTTGTGTTATACTGCTGGTATGGCAGCAATCGTTCGCGTAATGGATATACCGGACCTTGAGTTGACGCCACAAGCCGACTCAGGTACCAAGGTTTTGGCAGGTACTACGTTTACCCTTGAACGACGGCTCTACAAAGCACCCACCGATATGAGCCTCGATCCTACCTGCGGCGACTCGCTTGGACTTGCCACCGGTCCCGATGTCGAGGAGCTCTTCAGGCGGGCTGCGTTCCCAGATAGAAATCCACGACATATCGATATGCGCGCAAATACCGGCTTGCTCTCAACGGTGCTCATCGAAAGAAGCAAGGACGAGGGTATCGATTACACAAGCTATTTCGCAGCGGTTCGACTTCTTGCCCCCGCGCTCGTTCGCAATATCGAGCGGCACGGGCTCCGAGTCAATAACAAGGGTAACAGGAACCAGCCGTATCTGACCTGCGACGAAAACGTACTTCGTATCATTGTCGCGGGCACCCATGTTACGACACCTCATGGAGAATTCGTATATCGAGGCCAGCTCCCCCTCTTCTACGGGGAAGCTATTCGGTGGCGAACTGCGTCTAATGTCGGCGAATCGGCAACGCTATGGACAAGAATGAAGCGCAAGTATCCCGGCATGGTCGGGAGGCGTGGAGGTACGTATGTCAACGCAATTGCCTCGAGAATACCCTTCTTCGATCAATATCTCGGGGGGCTTGTTGCGGATATCGACCGGGATATTACGGACGAAGCACGGCTCAACGAACCGCGGGTAATCGATAACCTAAGCCGTAAGGAAGAGGATCTGCGACAGGGCATTATGGATTTCGTCAGCATGATGATTCTTGCGAACTCGGCAACGACGGGAAGCAGTATCGCGAATCAATTCAATCGATTCTCAATGTTCGGAATCAGCCGCAAACACACGATACGCGAGCAAATAGCGGCTGTCGCAGTAAACCACAACGGTAACCATGGCGACGGCGGAGATCTCGTTCTCGACCTCTCAAGACCGAACGAACAATAATGCGTATTTATTTCGTAGCGCAAATGGTACATAATGTGCTATCGAAATTAAAGTACCGAAAAATCTGCAGGAAACGAAAGAACGTTCAAAGTACCTTACCTATATTTTCAAAAGCGGAAAAGTTGTAATTCCGCTTTTGATACTCCTCCTTCTTTTCCAGGTTGTCAGCAATTCCCGCCGGCATTCGCTTCAAAATCAGCAATACGTCAATTCAAAAGTTGAGGAGTTGAAATCACGCAAGCAAGACGTAACGGATTTAGCGAAGGAAAAAGATATCAACTAACCACAAACGCTTTGTCCGAAACCATGAAATCGCATGGTTTGAGGTTCTCTCCCCAGCAAAATGTTTCTGCAACTATCGGAAACAGCCTATCTCGTAGATCTAGCAAATTGGGTTGGTTTTCCATCCAACAATCGGGAATATCTTGAGTTATCTGACGACCGATCCCGTCATAGGCAAATCGCCGTAAGCTACCCGGTACATAGTTTGACTTGTCGTGTACGTAATGAAGTACCTGACGGTAATTCCATTGCAAACCACATCGTTCGATACTTTCCGGTGTAGCAGACGTATGCCAAGGATACGCCAACATCGAAACGACAAGCTGTTCGCCACCGTTTGAAAAATCCACGTAGGCTAATTTCGTATTCCGGAACTCAAGCGCGACCGCATCTCCTATCCCCGATGGTAAGGTTAGTTGAATCTCTCCATGTGGGCCGAAACGATCGTACATCCATAAGAGAATGCCGTCGCGGGCGCTCCTGATTGAGAAGTGGGCGACTTCCCTCAGAAAGTCCGCGTTTGGCCTTGTTTCGAATTGGATTCCTGCCGTTATTCCCTGCATAGCGATGGTTTATACCAGACCGGCAGTCCGATGTAAATATATAGTTATTCTCTAGGGCGTGCTTCTTCTATAATTTGAGTTATATATTTGATAAATTCCTTAACATCAAGGAAGTAGTTTGGGTACGCGCGCTTAAGTTGTTCAAATGGACCAACAGATACTAAAACAGTATCAACTTTTTCACCTTCATCAAGTTTCTTTTCTGCTTTTGAATAAGCCTCTGTCGCCTTCTCTAGCTCGTCTCTGCCAAAAGATTCGATACTTAATGTTCTTTTATCGGGGTTAAGTGTTATAAGGTGATATTGCCACTTTTTTTTACTTATGTTAGTTGTTAAATGATCAGCAAGAAATGCATAAGATCGTAACTTTTCAATTACCCCCAGTTTTTTTTCATATTCGTATATCCTAGTAAAAGTTTCGGCGCGAGAGAGATGCTCATAACCTGGGACTAAACTTGTCTTCTCAATATGAGCGAATGCCGAAGATACAAGTGCGAAAAACTCAAGCCATTCTTTATCGCCCTTCCTCGATTTTAAAGCTTGCTTGAGTACAATTCCCATAGTTTCAACAGCAGTCGCCCACGAGTGTTGTCTTTTTGTTCTAATCTGTAACTCTACAGTTAATCCTTTATATTGTTGAGCATTCTCACCAGGTGCGTTATATCGGTAGATTAAATGTACGCTACGGTAACCATCTTCACCTCTTGGAAAACTTATATAATCTTTTTTCGAAATAAGCTCGTGTCTAAATCTGCTTTTCTCATATATTTTAACCAGGCTCTTTACCTCACTCTGGTTAGACAATACGACTCTCAATCCGCCAATATCCTGCATTTGTGTTAATCTCATACCAGGATATCGTCGTAATTTATCTATAATAGTTGGTAACCTTTTTAGTCTCTGTGCGATAATCGCGTTTTTAAATTTTCTAGCAACTCTTTGATTCAATAATGCTCTGAAAGTATTGATGGGATATGCATGGCAAGCCCTCCAGTCATTTACAATTTTCAGATCATTTTCGTTCTCGAACGCTTGGGCGATCCTAGACCCGGCTTTATCTATAGTACTTTTTGATTCATTTGGAACCGCGGGAAATGACATTAAATAATTGATTATACACAAATTTAGAGCCTAATCTCAGCCTCGATAAACTCATCAAGATCGCCGTTGAGCACCGCGTCGGTATCGGAAGTCTCGACATCGGTTCTCTGATCTTTGACAAGCTTATACGGCTGCAGGACGTAATTACGTATTTGGTTGCCCCAGCCGAATGTCTTATGTTCTCCTTTAAGTTTCGCTTCTTCAGCCATCTGCTTATCGAGCTCAATTTGGAACAGCTTCGCCCGGAGCATTTTCATAGCTCGGTCCCTATTTTGCTGCTGGGAGCGTTCAACCGAGCACTGCACCTGTATTCCCGTCGGCTTATGCACAAGCGTAACCTTCGTGTTTACCTTGTTGACGTTTTGTCCACCAGCACCGCCCGATCGTGAAGCGCTGAAGATGATATCGTCTGGCTTTATATCGACCTCCATATCATTTTCGATAACCGGCAATACCTCGACTCCGCTAAACGACGTTTGGCGCAATCCTTGCGCATTGAAGGGTGAGATACGAACGAGCCGATGTACACCCGATTCATTCTTAAGAAAGCCGTACGCGAAGTTTCCCGAGATTTCGACGGTCACTTTCGAAATGCCCGCTTCGGTACCCCGTACGAGATCGGTGATGTCAACCTTCCAGCCTTTCCGCTCGCAGAACATGGTATACATGCGAAGTAGCATTTCGGTCCAGTCGCACGCTTCGGTGCCCCCCTGCCCCGCATGTATAGAAAGGATAGCGTTTCGCTTGTCGTATTTTCCCGCCAGAAAGACTTTCAATTCGGTTTCCTTGAAGTGCCTGGTAAGTTCCTGCGTTTCACCCTCAAGAGCCCGACGCATATCGTCATCGAGATCCTCATACATATCCTCGAGCTCGCTGAGCTCTTTCGCTTTCGACAGCAGGCTTTCGGTATTTTCAAGTTCTTGCTTGAGGCCTGCAAGTTTTTGGCTTATTTCTTGCGCGCGCGTGCTATCGTTCCAGAACCCGTCTTGTTCCGTTTCCTTCTCCAATCCGGCGACTTCCTTGCGTGTTTCTTCGATGCCGAGCTTTTCCTGCAGCTTGACGACTTCCTCGTATACTTCGTGAGCGGTCATATTCCTTTGATTATAGCATTTTGAGATCTATTGGCGGTTCTTCATGATGTCCTCGGATACTGCCCGCATATAGGATCCAACCTTGGTGACGAACATCGACAGCTGAAGCGAAGAAGGCGAGAGCGTCTCCACGTAATTCTGCAGGTCTCGTCGATATTTTTGCAGCAATACGCGCTCTTTCGGCTTGAGAAGCCGCTTGTACGTCAATAAAAAAAGATCGATTTCGTCGATCAGGTGCACCGCATTCGTTTTCGAATCGTACGATTCAAGAATATACCCTTTAGAAAGAATATTGTCTGAACCTCGCATGATGCGGTTTACCGTCGAACTTATCGAAATCAGAAGGCTCGCCGTGAGGATGTGTATGCCGTACTGCCTGAGCTCGCTTGCCGAATTGTAGATAACTTCCTCTGAGAGCAGGATGTCCTCTCCCTCTTCTTCGATAAAGGGATAAATCGAACTCTCGCTTAACAGGTCGTTGAAATTCGGCATTTGTATGGTCGGTTATTATGATAACAAAATTTGTATAGAACAAAAATAAAGAGGCAGGCTATAAACAGCCTGCCTCTTCGTGATATATCTCACCTACTCGACCACTTCACCATCGGCGACCTCGCCTTCAGCCTTCGGCGCATCAGTCGCTCCCTCGGTATCTTCCTTCGGTGCAGATTTCGATGCGACCTTCGCGGTTATTTCGTAAACCTTTTGCGAAGACTCCTCGGTCTGCTTCTTCAACTCTTCAATGTTTGGAGCCATTTTCGAGAGCAATTCCTCGAGTTTTTTCTTCTCCTCATCGAGCGCAGTCACATCTGCCTCTTCGAGCTGGTCTTTGCTTTCGCTCTTAAGCCTCTCAATTGCGGATACCATAGACTCTGCATTGTTCCTCGACTCTGCGAGCTCCTTCTTCGTCTTATCCTCTTCAGCGTACTTCTCCGCTTCCTTCACCAAATTGTCGATCTCGTCATCGGATAGGTTGGTGCTCGCCTTTATCGTGATGTCCTGCTGCTTGCCGGTATCCTGGTCTTTAGCTGCTACCTTGAGGATTCCGTTGGCGTCGATATCGAACGAAACCTCGATTCTCGGGACTCCTCGGGGCACAGGTCGGATACCCTCAAGCTGGAACTGTCCGAGCACTTTGTTGTCCGAAGCCATTGGCCGCTCGCCTTGAAGAACGACGATTTCTACCGCGGGCTGGTTGTCTGCCGCCGTGCTGAATACCTGTTTCTTCTCGACGGGAATCGTCGTGTTCCGTTCGATCAGCTTCGTCATGATGCCGCCTTCCGTCTCGAGGCCAAGCGACAAAGGCGTAACGTCAAGCAACGTGATGTCGTGGACATCGCCGGTAATGACACCTGCCTGGATTGCGGCACCGATTGCGACGACTTCGTCGGGATTAACGCCCTTATGCGGCTCCTTGCCGAAGAACTCCTTGACGGTTTCGACGATCTTGGGCATTCTCGTCATTCCGCCGACGAGCACGACTTCATTTATTTCGGACGGGTTCTTTCCTGCATCTGCCAGCGCCTTCTTTACCGGCTCAAGCGTCTTCTTCACCAAATCGCTTACGAGGTCTTCATACTTAGCCCTGGTAAGGGTCAGGTTCAGGTGCTTAGGTCCGCTCTTGTCCGCAGTGATATAGGGAATGCTGATTTGGGTCTGGGTAACCGAAGATAGTTCGATTTTCGCCTTCTCTGCCGCTTCTTTCAATCGCTGGAGCGCAGCAACGTCTTCCCTGAGGTCCATTGCGTTCGCTTTCTTGAATTCGTCGGCCAAGTAGTTGATGAGTACCTGGTCGAAGTCATCTCCTCCCAGATGGGTATCACCGTTCGTCGAAAGAACTTCGAATACGCCCTCGCCCAATTCCAGGATCGTGATATCGAATGTACCGCCACCAAGGTCGTACACGGCGATAATCTCATCCTTCTTCTTCTCAAGGCCATACGCAAGCGCTGCTGCCGTAGGCTCGTTGGTGATCCTCTCAACCTCGAGTCCCGCGATCTTGCCAGCATTCTTGGTTGCCTGCCTTTGCGCGTCGTCGAAATAAGCCGGAACGGTAATGACAGCCTTGGTAACCGTCTCGCCGAGGAATTTCTCCGCGTCGGATTTCAGCTTCTGGAGAACCATCGCGGAGATAGCTTCGGGAGCCTTCCACTCTTCACCGAATTTGATCTCCACGCCGCCGTTCGAAGATTCCCTGATTTCGAACGGGAGGATCTTTACGTCCCTCTGGACTTCTGGGTCGGAAAACTTGCGGCCGATCAGTCGCTTGATCGAATAGAACGTATTCGTTGGGTTAAGAACCGCTTGGTTCTTTGCCGCGATACCGACGATCCTCTCTTCGCCGTTGAGAGCCACAACCGAAGGGGTCGTATTGTTTCCCTCGGCGTTGGGGATAACCTGAACTCCGCCGACTGACTGCATTACAGCCACACAGGAGTTTGTTGTACCTAAGTCTATGCCTATTATTTTGCTCATACTAGTATTGTTATAAGTAAAAGCCAGTTAAAGCCGGCTTTATGACAGATACATAGTACCGAAAATTCTCGAAGTTAGCAAGTACCTTGTAGCTCTGCTAATTCTAGACCGGAGAAAATACTTCCCGAATTATCTATACTTCATGGTATGCGTTTTGTCGTCAAAACTGATCGCCTAGAAAAGCACTTCAACTCTTCCCCCTACGGTAAACTGCTGCAAACACTGCTGCATCTTCTCGAGATCGAGGAAGACAAAATCGAAGAATTCATCAATTGCGAGGCTCTCGAATTGGCGGACCCGTTCCTTATTTTCGGCATGCGACAGGCGGTCGACGTGCTCGAGGAAGCTCTGCAAGCCAAGAAAAAAGTAGCCATCCACGGCGACTTCGATGTCGATGGAGTTTCTGCTACCGCGATCTTGTGGGACTATATCTATTATTACCGCGGCGTTGACTGCCTGCCGATAATTCCCCATCGGGTCGATGAAGGATACGGCCTTTCTGAGAAGACAATCAAGAAGGCTATCGACTTCGGAGCCGAGGTCCTGATTACGGTAGATTGCGGAATCAAGGATCTGATGCTGGTTGAAAAGTACAAGGACAAACTGGACTTCATCATAACCGACCACCATCAGTTCTACACGAACGAGAAAGGCGATATCGAGCTTCCTCCCGCCCGGGCTGTCGTGCACTCGGATCATCCCGAAAGCAAATACCCGACGATGATTTCTGGCGGCGCGACCTCCTGGCAATTTGTTCGCGCCATGGAAATGAATCGAGACAAGGAAGGATATGAGCAGTACGTAAACAAGCACCTCGATCTAGTCGCCATCAGCACCGTTTGCGATATCATTCCACTTACGATCGAAAACAGGAAGCTCATTAAGCGTGGCTTGCGAACGGTCGCCGAGAACAACCGCCTCGGCCTCGCCAGCCTCATGGAGCTTGCGGGCATGAATGCGAAGGAAGCGAGTGCATACCATTTCGGTTTCGTGCTCGGTCCCCGGCTGAATGCCCCTGGGCGTGTCCTGAACGACGCCACGACATCGTTGCGTCTCCTTGCGACAAAGAATATGAAGCAAGCTCAGGAATTGGCTGCGAATCTCAACGAGTTGAATGTAAAGCGACAAAAGCTTACATCCGACTATATGGCAGAGGCGGAAAAGATGTTCGATCACTCGAAGAAAGCGATT
This sequence comes from uncultured Candidatus Saccharibacteria bacterium, assembly GCA_964626735.1. Classification (GTDB taxonomy): domain Bacteria; phylum Patescibacteriota; class Dojkabacteria; order JAOAGR01; family JAOAGR01; genus CAZVIJ01. The sequence continues at coordinate 5,752 of CAZVIJ010000004.1, read as the reverse complement.
GTCGTTTTGGGACACGATTGGCCAGAAGGAATACTCGGGTTGATAGCGGGAAAGCTTGCCGAGAAGTACTTCAAGCCGGTGTTCATCGGTTCTGCAGACGAACACGGCCATATTATCGGTTCTTCGCGCTCACCGCTCGATTCGTTCTATTTGAATAAAGCGCTCGAGCATGCCAAAGATCATTTGGAACGCTTCGGCGGCCACAAGCAGGCAGCAGGTTTTGCCTCAAACGTAACGCTATGGAACGGATTCGAAGACAAGGTAATCGAGTATATTGAGCAGAACACGAGCGACAGCGATTTCGAACGTGTCATGACCGTCGATCTCGCGCTTACGGATATGGATGACATCACCGTCCGTGATATAGAAGAGCTGTCCCTGCTTGAACCGCATGGTGTCGGGAATCTGCGTCCCGTGTTCATGTTCAGGAACGCATCGATACGGAATTTCAGCAAAATCGGAAAAGAAGGCACGCATCTCAAGATGAGCCTCGAGCTCGGCTCCAAAACGGTAGACTGTATCGGATTCAGCATGGTTGAAAAATTCCCCGACATAAAGATTAACCAGAATGTCGACGTCGTGGGCTGCTTGGCGATCAACGAGTGGAACAACCAAAAGAAGATCCAAATCGAGCTCAAGGATCTCATTCTCCACTAACCAGATGGTATACTGTACCGATGAATATCTACCAACAAAATATCATAGACCACTACAAGCACCCTCGCCATAGCGGCAGCATCGAAGGTGCCGATTTTGTTGTGTATGAAGTCAATACCCTATGCGGCGACGGTCTGAAGTTCTATATCAAGCTGGATGAGTCCAAGGAGAAAATCTCCTCCGTAACGTTTGAAGGGGAGGGCTGCGCGATTTCTCAAGCGTCTGCCTCGATGCTAACAGAAGAACTGGTCGGAATGACTTTGTCAGATCTGTCAAACACAATTACGAAAGAATTTATCCTTGATATGCTCGGGGTTGAAATCAATCCTTCGCGACTACGATGCGCCTTGCTTCCATTGGAATGCCTTAAGAAAATCAACTGACCATCGTATACAACAATATAAGCGAGGCTACGGTCATAACGATGGTTATCACGACACCGAAAATGTTGGAGATTCTTGTATTGGTATGGTCTCCCATGATCTTTTTGTTGTTCGATATGACTAACAGCATGAAAAGGAGCGGTGGTGCGCAAACGCCATTGAGAACCGCCGTATAGTAGAGCAGCTCGAACGGCTTGATAGGAAGGAAATTCACCAGTAAACCCATTAACGTCGATATGATGATAATAATGTAGAAATACTTCGCTTGGTGGAACTTTCGCGATAAACCATTCTTCCACCCCATTCCTTCACAAATCGCATACGATGCCGATCCGGAAAGTACGGGTACGGCAAGCAGTCCGGTGCCGATAATTCCTAGGGTAAAGAGAAGGAACGCGAAATCCCCGGCGAACGGTTTCAGTGCAGCAGCAGCCTGAGATGCGGTTTCGATTTGCGTGATTCCGTTGCCGTTGAGCGTGGATGCTGTCGTGGTGATTATGAAAAACATAACGAGATTCGAGAAGAACATTCCCGAAACGGTATCTTCACGCATATGTCGGATATCCTTCTCGTTAATTTTCGGCGCAGACTTAACGAGCACGCCAACTTTATGGTGCTCCAGCTCTTCTTCCACTTCCTCGTCCGCTTGCCAAAAGAAAAGATACGGCGATATCGTGGTACCGAGGAGGGCCACGATATTAAGCAGATACTCTTTCGAGTAGGAAATCGAAGGCATGAATGTCGAGGCGAGCACGACGCTCCAATTCTGCTTAACGATAAAAACGGTTACGATGTATGCGAAAAGCGAAAACGTAAGATATTTCAGGAAACGGGCATACGTTGGATACGGTACGAAAACCTGGAGTATTAGTGTTATCGCCGTGATGATGACAAGCCATGCCCAATAAGGCAATCCTATAACCAGCTGTCCGGAAGCCGCCATTGCCCCCAAATCTGCTCCGACGTTGACGGTATTGGCGATAAGCAGAATCGCGACGCAAAACCATAGCAGCTTTTTCGAGTAATTTTCCTTGAGAACCCGTGATAATCCTTTACCGGTCACCATTCCAATCCTGCCGCACATTTCCTGGACGAAATACATAAAGGGGAATGAGAATAAGGATACCCACAATTGGGAATAACCGAAAGAAGCACCAGTCTGCGAATACGTACCGATTCCGGAAGGATCATCGTCTGCTGCGCCCGTTATGAATCCGGGGCCTACAATTTTCAGGTACCTTTTGATTTTCTTCTTTAAGCTGGACACTTTACGTTAGATTACGATTTTTGTGCCGCTAAATCAATTTCAGAACAGCTTTCGCTGCTTCACCGTTTTCTTCTTTGCCGTGGCCGGCATTTTACGAAGCTTTCCCTTCAAATACCACATGAAAAGCTTGTGTTTCGATTTAGCGTCGGGGTAATCTTTCAGGTACGAAATTGCCTGTTCCAGGAGGGCGCGATCTTGGTACTTCGCCAACTTCATATAGAGCGGCAGGTATTTGTACTCGTTGAGCGACTGTGCGATCCATAGGCCGAAAAATTGGTGAGGCTTCGAGATATTTTTCTTCTTTGCCACTTCCTCGCTCTTGGGGGTAATGGCAAAAGAAAACTTCATCAATCCGCTACCCAGCTTGCTTGTCGTCTGGATCTTCTGATTTTCCGAGGATTTTTCTGTAAATAGAGACAAGTTCGTCATCGTTTGCGAAGTTGATAACTAAAGAACCGCCGTCCTTTTTGTTGCGTTTAAGTGCGACATTCCACCCGAAACCATCGTTGAGATCGTCCTTGATGAACATGTACTTTTGTTTCCATTCGGCGGTGGGGCTGGAGTGCATCAGCTTCTTTTCAGACTCCATCTTGATTTGGTGTACGAGCTCTTCTGTTTTGCTGATATTGAGGCCATTTCGGATTACAAGCTTGAGCGTCGCGATCATCGCTTGCGGATCGGTGAGGCCGGTAAGGATTCTACCGTGGCCTTCGGTAATCTCACCGACTGCGATTGCGTTCTGGAGTATTTGCGGCATTCGTGTTAGCCGAAGCTTATTGTCGATATATGCCGTCGTCTTGCTGATCTTCTGCGCGATTTCGTCGACCGATACTTTAAACTCTGTCATAAGCCTGAGAAACGCATACCCTTCTTCGATCGGGTTGAGGTCCTTACGATGGAGGTTTTCGATAAGGGCAATCTCGGCCATCTCCTGGTCGGTGAGATCCCGTACGATTACGGGCACTTCAGCGATTCCAGCAACCTTGGATGCTTGGAGCCTTCGTTCACCGGCAACAAGGATGTAATCGTCGGAGCCGTCTTTCGCTTTCACCACCACGAGCGGCGACATCACACCCTTCTCCTTGATTGACTCAGACAGATCCATTACCGACGCTACGGGAATTCCCTGACGCGGCTGATATGGGTTCGGCCTAATCTTTTCAACTTTTACCTGCTTGAAGTTGCTGTCTGACGTATCTATTTTCGTTTCGTTTGCGTCGTCTCCCATCGGGATATCGGGGAGGAGCGAAGAAAGTCCTCTGCCTAAAGGTTTTTTGTCTTGTTTTGGATTACTCATCTTTTTTTCGCTGTGATTTTGAACTTACCATACGATAGCACACTTACTGCGAACAAAGCTAGCAGTACATACATTCCGTATCGCCTCAACTTGTCGCCGGTCGTTTCCGTAGATTTGGCATTTTGATTGGTACCGAACGGCTTGAATCCCGTAGAGTCCTCTGCCCCCAAAATATTGAGCGACGAGGTAGCTTGAGCTTCGCTCGATATTTGCGGATTCCTTTTGACGTTCGAATGCGTTGATTCGACGACAAGGGGAACCATGAGAACCATAACGAGCGTAGCCAGCGTCATGAAAATCTGTGTTATTGTTTTTCTCATTTTATTTCGTAATCAATTCGACATATTTGCCGGATACCCATCCCGGCTGGCCGTTATACTCAATCTTGTAAAAATTGTTTTGGAAATCCGAATATACGTACAGGCTCCCCACGCTTGCCCTCCCTATTTCTGCACTGCTTGCGCTTGCCTCTTTTCGTACGTTCAAGTAATTCAATTCTGTCGGCTTGATTCTCAATACTTTCTGGCCTTTATCGGCAACCGTGGTAGCCAGCGGCTTAGCATCAATTTTCTTATCATTAAGGCTGACAGTAACCGTTTCTGAAATTTTTCCGGCGCTTACGGGAATACGGATATCGAATTGGAACGAGCTCGTCGTGCCGGCTTTGATGACGCCTTCAGATAGTACGGCAGGTGTTTTTGGTGTCAGCCATTTGTTGTTGATGAAGTACACCGAATCTTTTTCGAAAGTAAACTTCAGTTGGTTTGCCGTATTGAGCACGAAGTCGAAATCAGAGTTGTTTTTTATGCTTGCCTTCACCGTCTGTACCGATGACGGGTCAGCGTTAGCAGGCACCTGCAGGTCTTCAAAGGAGAGGTTGGCAACTTGCCGTGCGGAGAAATCGATATCCTTAAATTCCTGCTTGATATCATCTGCATTTTCTGGATCTTTGAATGAAATGCTCGATCCCCCATCCGCACCTTCGATTATGAACGAGCGTAGCTGTATATCATCTACATTTTTCAAGCCCGTTGCGTTGAGCGACTTCTTAAGCACCGAATTCTTGAATTCGCCGAGAGCAGGCTTGAATGCATTGATATCAAAAGCCCCCTTGTACACGAGAAGCGAAAAGATCGCCCCGGTATCGAGATTGTTCTTGAATTGATTAGTTGACCAGTCGTTATTCAACGATGCTACCGTACCGTTATCAAACAGCAAGTACGCGACCGGTGGCCTCTTGAACCCGAATTTGCTGAAAAAGTATGCGAATTCTTGCGTATATTTCTTGTCGTCGACTTCGAGCACCTGTTGCCGCTCTACTTTAGAGAAGATGATCTTCGTCACCGGCTTGACGATTGAACTTTCCTGATAAATTGTCGGATCGAATTCTTGCGTTATCAAGACCGCATTGGCCCTCTGAAAGCTCGTTGCGACGAGCAGTACAACTGCCGAGGCTGCTAGGGCAAATTTCATGAACAATGCTACCAAATATCGCGGCAGGTAACCAGATTTATGGCTAGCACATCCTTAAATACTATAGCACCATACTTTCAGCTATGTTATAATTATTTATGGGACCTAACCAGGGAGGATACAGCTGGACCAGCACATCGCAATGGAGTCAACTGCCAACAGTTCCCGCAGGCAGCAATACCGACTATGGGGCTAATCCGCCTCAACAGACGCCTCCTCCTCAGCCTTCCTACCAAGCTCCACAACAGCAACCTACCGAGCAGTACCAAACATCCTATCAGCAACCCCAGCAACCTACCCAGGGCTTCACCACGACTCCCCCGGAGTCGCGAAGGGATATGATAACGCGTCTTTATCGAACGATTCTCGGTCGCGAGCCAGACAACGCAGGGCTCAATTACTATTTGTTCAACGCAAGCATTTCCGAGCTTCAAATTTCCCGCGAAATGTTCGAGTCAACCGAGCATGCCGACATTTTGGCGAAGGCAAAGGACGTAAAGGATATGGTTCGCAAGATGGAGGAGAATAACCAGAAGATGTCCGAGCTTGAGATGAAGCTCCAGAACTCCGAGAACCTCAGCAGGAATTACAAGATCCTCCTCGATCAGAAAAGCCAAATTATCAACGAGTTGAGGAACAGCAGCGGCAATGCACAAACGATACTCAATACCGCAC
>CAZVIJ010000003.1:58702-64260 GCA_964626735.1 uncultured Candidatus Saccharibacteria bacterium | reverse complement strand
GCATTGTATCGCATGAAAGGGATCACAATGAGCAAAAGTGTCGTTAGGCCCAAAAAAGCAATCGCCAATTTTACATTCAAACCCAACTTCATCTATATGACACAGTACTAACTCTAGAAAGAACCTGCAATATTGTAGGTATTTCCAAACCATACGTATTTGAGTTACACTACATACTATCTATGAAAATCACGACTCCCGAATCATTAACTACTGCGAATAGACCATCGTTTGATTACCGACACGCACTGGTTACGCTTGTCGTTTTAGCACCGCTTCTCGCGGCATGTGGTGGACAATCAACTGCAGAGCAACCGACTTCCGCACCTTCCCAACCCACGACGGCTCCAACGGCTGCCGCACAGGTTCTCGAGGGATGCCAATCGCTCTCGTCGGTAAAAGATCAATCGACGCTCCTCAAGCCCGACGTATACGAGCATACCGATAGCGCTAGCACATCATGCAGTCATATCGAGAAAATACAAGCGGTCATCAAGGCAATGCTTGCGAAAGCTGCACAAAATAATTCGCAGGCATGCGTTATCGTAGGCGGCATTAACGATCACGATCCGGCCATGGATGTATTGTTGGCGCGCGACGAGAATGATATCGAGCAAATGAAGCCGGCAGTTCCGAATCGCGTAGCGGTACACGTCATACAAGCTGCAGACGCGCAAATGAGAATCAATCTCGATCAACTACGCTTCGCAGCAAAAAACAATAAGCCGCGTGGTCAATATTTGCCGAACGTGAATTTATACGAAAAACTCGGTTGGGTACTTATTGATCATCCAGAAGGAGGAAAAGCGTGGGTCGCCGCCGATTGGCTTCGCCCCTTTACTGACGGGACAGAAGACGCATGCAATCCTTCAGATCCTGATGGCTCAAGCCAGATCCCATCTGGGCCGGAATTGGCGTTAAACAACCTATTCCTCGCAGGTCTCCTTGTAATGAAGCGGGCACATGATCTAAACGATTCGCCTGTCCGAAGATCATCCAGAAGATACCGCCGGCCAGTCGATACCAACATCAATACAACCTTCGGCAATGTTCTTGCCGTTACCGGTTTGATGCAAAGCCTCGTGAAGAAACCGTCGAAGCGTATTTAGACAACCTGAACTCGGTTTTTGTGATAGTATAGGGCAGAATGAAAAAGAAGCTATTCGTCATCATCGCATTGCTATGTATCCCCCTGCTGCTTTTAAGTTACTACCTGTACGCGGCCAACTTCGGCAAATCATACGATGTATTGTATGGGTCAGTCACGATTGAAGATGCGAAAGGCAAAACCGATCAGCAGATTGCAGAGAAGCTCATGGAGAGTTGGTTAGATAGCTTCAAATCCCTTTCGGTAAAGCTGAATTACCAATTACGCGGGTATTCGATAGCCAAAATCGATAACGTGCTTCGTGATGGAAACAAACTTCAATTTACGACAACCTTTTCCGTAGAACGTGGATATCTTCCTCTGTCCGGCGAAGATTGGATAGCGGGAAACGGACAGGAGGACGGTTCGTGGGTACGAAATAAGATTGGCTTCGCCCAAGCCGAGTTGAAAGAAAACAAATATATTCTCTATACCGTCAGTTCAGGTCCGTAACGCATGAAAGATAAATCATCAGAAAACGAGAAAAAATCTTCCACCTTTTCCAACCTCATTCAAGGCACGATATGGAATATCAAAGAGGGATACCGAATTAACAAATTCCAATACTGTTTGCTTTTTGTATTGCAATTGATGATATCAACGTTCCCGATTCTCAGGAACTTTATGGCGGCCAAGGTCTTCGGGATCCTGGTTCTCTCGCTGAAAAACGGTGTCCATTCGGTTACTCCAGAGTTGACATGGACGTTCGTCTACCTGTTTTCGCTCACGCTTGCGGTAAAGCTTTGCGAGACCGCTTTCGAATACACCGTACTCGTTTACCGGCATCAAGTCGACTTGCAGCTATGGTCCTCATTTATGGAAAAACGCCTGTACCTGGAAATGGCGTACCACGAAGATTCCGATTTCAAGGCGAAAGAAAATATCGTTTCGGATTCCTTGGTTATGAGATTCATGGTAAACCTTCGCTCGGTCCAATCGTTTATCGCCAACCTTATCAGCATCGGCACCATCTCGGGCATTTTCTTTACCATCAATCCGTTAATGCTTGCGTTTATTATCCTGCCGGTACTGCTTAATTTCTTCATCAACAAGAAATTCGGCAAAGCCGTTTACAGCATTTGGAGCTATCGGGGCGACGAGAAAAAGCACGCCAGCTACGCTCTACGCGGTCTTTCCGAACTAGACATCATTCAAGAATCGAAGATCTACGGGTTCGGCCAGTATATCGTCGAGGTTTTCAGGAGAGCGAACATAAAGTTCAACAGCGAGGTTATCAGCAAGATTAAGGCCAAAACGTTCTACAGCACGGTCATTACCGTACTTGAGGTTATCGTATTGGTCGGGCTGCAAATTTACTTCGCCCTCGAAACCCTCGCTACTCGCATAACCGTAACGCAATTCACGTTTTACATCTCAAGCTTGGGTACCATATCTCAAAATCTAGCCAGAATCGAAAATAACGTCACCGAGCTGATAGAGAATTCCCAATATCTCTACGAGGCTAAAAACTTTTTCGCTCTCGAGAATTCGATCGATACCAATGATGCAACCGAAAAGCTGCCGTATACCGCGCCATCAATTGAGTTCAAAAACGTAAGCTTCAAGTATCCGGGATCAGACACCTACGTTTTCCAGAACCTATCGTTCAAGGTGAATAGCGGCGAGAAAATCGCGCTCGTCGGCGAGAACGGAGCGGGGAAGAGCACAATCATAAAGTTGATCGCACGCTTCTACGATGTCGAGGAAGGGGAAATTCTCATTAACGGCAAGAATATCAAAGAAATAAACCTCACTTCGTTCTATTCGCTCTGGGGAGTACTGTTCCAGAAGTTTGCGAAATACTGGTTTTCCATAGCAGAAAATATTGGAATCGGGAATATGGAATTTATCGATGACCGAGCGCGAATCGAGGAAACCGGCAAAAAAGCCGGCGTCGACAAAATTGTCGAAAAATTGCCGAACGGCTACGCAACAATGCTCAAAACCGATTTTAAAGGAGGTATCGACCTATCGGGCGGACAATGGCAAAAAGTTGGAATAGCTCGTGGAATATACGCAGACCCAAAACTCATCATCATGGATGAACCGACATCTGCGCTCGACGCACTAGCTGAAAGCCAAGTCTTCAAACAACTCGACGAGTTGGCCAAGGACACCACGATGATTATCGTATCCCATCGATTCGCAACTGTGAGAAACGCCCATAAGATTCTCGTACTCGAGAACGGCATCATCAGCGAGCAGGGCACGCATGAAGAGCTGATAGGAAACGAGGGACTCTATCACAAGATGTTTACGAGCCAGGCTGAAGGGTACAAGTAGGGCTGCCTATAGAAGACCCGGAGACACGATTCTTGATCCGGTTCGAGAACGGATTAAGATTGAGGAACGACGACACCGGCATCAGCATCGACGTTCACGATAGTTCCAGTCGCTAGGTCAATCGACGCGGTATTCGTTCCAACGATACACGGAATTCCAAGCTCACGAGCGATAATAGCAGCATGGCACAACACTCCGCCTAAATCGGTAACAATAGCTGAAGCGCGTTTCATGAGCGGAAGCAGCTCCGGAATCGTCATGGAGCATACGAGAACATCGCCATCTTCGAACACATCGTCTGGCGATGTAACAATACGCACCGGCCCCGTCGCCTTGCCGCCGTTCCCGACCATTCCCCGTAGAGCCCGCCGCGAATCGCCTCCAAGATTCGATTCCACGTCCGCAATGGTATAGTCACGGTAAAGATCACCTAGAATACGGTTGTAATCGCAAAACCAAATGCCGTAGCCGACCGGCGTTATAGTTTCCAAATACCCCATCAAATAATCGTGCGAAAATTGAGCGTTGAGTTTATCTTTCAAGACAGCCTGGACGCCTTTATCGGGAACATGAATTATCTTCAAAATTTCGAGCAAATGATCCCTCGCCTTATCGTCCGCAACGCGCAGCATTTGAGATTCATAGTCGTACGAGAACGGTAGAGGCTTCGTCTTCTCATGAAAACCTTGCGTTAGCTGGGCATGCGTCCCTTCGATAATCTCGCCGAAAATACCATGCTCATTCACGATAAAGATCGTCGACCAAAGCACATCGTCGCAATGGGGAACAAAGTCGACGCGATACTTATCGGGGTCGATATGCTGCTCTGGGAACCACTCCTCGACAACTTCGCGAACAGTCGAGCCGCGCATTCGAAGTTTCGGCAACGACGGGTCGAGCGGTATAAGCCTCATCGCGCACAACTCATCCCCATGTTCTCGAAGGTACGAATCAAAAGATTCCGAACGATCTGCAACATCCCGTGCTGTAAACTTAACCGGCGCATCAAAGGGCATACCGATAACATCGCGTAACACAGCCAATCGCTCACGCTTCTCGTTATCCTCGTGCCGAAGCTCATTTGATTGAGCATGACCAATACCGTCGAACCATTCGCTTAACGAAATTTGCGTCTTGTAGAGTTTTGAAAGATCAAGTTTATTGTCGCCCATGATTTTGCTAACGCTATTGTACTCCAGTTGAAAATTAACAGATAGTGAAGTGCAGTTCGGTATTTTCTAACGTTCAATCCTCAACCCCCAAATCACGAAGCTACCTCGACGACGCTCAAAGATTTAATCAGTCCCGTCAGCATTTTCGCGATTGTTTCAAGGTCGGTGTAGATGTCGGAGTAAATTTTCTCTTCCAATTTCCCCTGAAGTTTGATTATGTTCAGAATAGCAGCTGATTCGTTTGCAGAACCTCGAGCAGTAATAAAAAAATTAGATTTGTCTTTTTTTGTGTATCGTGCAGATCCCTCTGCAATATTTAGAATAATGCTTAACGAGGAACGTCGTAATTGCTCCTTCAAACTCGGCGAAATCTTTTTTATAGACAATACATTAGATGAAATTTCTGTGTAAACTTTTTGAGAAGTTTGATAAACAGGATATTTTTCAAAGTAGAACATGCATAAAGTATAGGAATTCGGAGAAAGGAATACCGTACGCAAATATGACTTACTTGAATTGAATTTGAAACTAATTAATATTTATATGAATATTAATATTAATTGTTATCTGGCGGAGGGGGTGGGATTCGAACCCACGATACTTTCGTATGCCTGTTTTCAAGACAGGTGCACTAGACCACTATGCGACCCCTCCAATTCCAAGACTATTAATTTCCTCGAAATTTACTCTGGTATCTTAACCCAAAAAGGCAAAATCTACAATTGCTACATCAGCTATATAGGTATATCTCAAGGTAATATCGGCTATATCGACTAGGGATGATAGGATTTCACACCTATGGTAGACAGAGTCAGCGTAAGACATGAAGGCAAGTCGGCTATGGTAGCTCGACATTGCGTTGGAAAGCCTAATCGGCCAAGTTACGAAACGAACTTCTATTTCAAAAGCCAACGTCATGGTATGGAAGGCGAGTTCGGATCTATCATCGTTGTCGA
>CAZVIJ010000003.1:51078-58692 GCA_964626735.1 uncultured Candidatus Saccharibacteria bacterium | reverse complement strand
CAATCCGCTGCTGCATGCGCTTCTCCGCGATCCGATTTCCTATAACGAGACAATCGAATCTACACTCGACGAAATTGGAATCGATCATGTCGTCCGTCTACCGTATTGGTATCTCGAAAATCTTCTTAAAACGGACGACACGCATCATGCCTTATTTGGCGCATTTGTCCTTTCGTACCGCACGAAGGATCAGCATGGGATTATCGCATGGTCCCACGGCATGAGCGCTCGAGCGTTCGATGAGAGAAATCCGCGTGTACCACGATTTCTCATGCATGACCGATCGGGCATAACGGCATACGATGCAAGCGCGCATATACTCGAGGTACCTGGAATGGCGACAAACCGACAAGCAGTACTCGTAAATCGCGGGCTTTTGGCATTCGTGTATGAGGCTCCTGGCGGGTTCGATATCCGAAGCCACGGGCGATTTGCACAAGAGCTTATAACTTCAGGCGTAGGGGAATTGCCCGAGCTTCCATTGCTTGCGAACCTAAGGTCTTTCGAACTCGGTCGAGAATTTTCGAAGGAAAATTCTCACTTGCTACCGGCGGTGTGCGGAACGTTCTCATTCACCGCGTTTAATAGCGATGTTGTCCCATCTCTATTAGGGGCGAAGGCAAAACCGCTTCAGATAGAAGCATGAGTGAACTGCATGATTAATGCGACTATGCTATAATCACTGTATTAGCATAGTAATACAGTGAAGATCGAGAAAGCATTAAAAACCGAAGACGTCGCGAAGCTCTATCAAACGATAGCTTCCCTCAAAACGCCGCAGGAGGTTGAAAATTTCTTTCGAGACCTGTGCACGGTAAAGGAAATTTCTTCAATGGCAGAACGGTTGAAAGTCGCCTCGTGCTTGTTGAGAAAAGAAAGCTACCGCGCAATAGCCAAGAAAACTGGCATCAGCACGGCAACCATTACTCGCGTAGCGCATTGGGTCCACCATGGAACGGGTGGATACCTTTCAGTGCTTGGGCGAAAAAGTTAATGTAGCCAAAAGTGCGTGTCCACCCCGATCCTGATCAATCAGGATCTTTCTTTTTTCCATAACGAAACGAAAATGTTAAACGATGTACAAAACGAAATTATTGAAAACGTTCAGCGCGTGGTTCAAAACCAACCTGAACGGTATATGACCGATCGCACCATTGAATCGATTAGATTACAAGAGGGGCAGAGAAAAGCGAAACTAGAAAGTCGTTACCCAGCCGATATCCGGGTAGCGTATTTGGTTCAAGGAGTCTCTGATGATGAGATTTTCTCCAGCAAACTGCTTCCTGCTCGATTGATGCAGTGCGTAGCTGTCAACAAGTCGCTCGGGATTGCACGAACCTTAGAACGGGTTGCGGAGCTTGAATTGAGACCGGAAGAACAAGTCGACCTGATGACCAGGGGAACGCTCGCACTCGCGCTTTTGATTAAACAGCAAGACGACATACTTTTTAAACTCGGATTGCCGTACCCGAAAAAGAGGATACAGAACCAAAGACGTTCATTTTGGAAAAATGCCTTCTATGGATCTCCGTTCTTGATGTGGCAACAGACGGCGATTCCATTCGATGCAACGTCGTACGATCCTACCAATGCCGCATCTATTCTTGAGCGTACCCCGCGGGCAACTCAAGAAGTTGCATGCACGATTGAAGATACTTCAAAAACGATTGCCGTACTCAAGGAATTCAAAATCCCCTTCTTGTTTCGGCTAATTCTCTCTGACACAGCCGTACTGTATGCTTTGACAGATACTCTTGATATATCGGCACGGAACGAATTTGTAGTCCAAGGAATACCAGCGATGAATGCTCTCATTACCCTATTGCGAGGCAAGTCGCTTGATAAAAGCATACTCGTCGAGCAATGGAGCCAATACGAATCGGCAATGGGAGTCCAACGGTACTACGAACGGCTTATGAATGTAGCTCGGGTACTCGATGTTCCACAGGCTGATCTCGCGGAAGAAAAACGTAGGCTCACCACCGTATTTTCCCGGGCGCCACGCGCTTCCGGCGAGCTCGATTACGATCGGATGGCAAGAATTATGATAGCCTCATACGCACTGCAGGGAGAAATGATGTACGGTCTTTCGCCGAACGGTTCATGGTTGATGCAAAACGAGAAACCCGCAGCATATAAAGATCTGAGGTTCCGCCAGCTCCTCGGCAAGGGCCAACGTCTCGACTCGTACTGGGGCAATCGATATTTATTTACCTCTGCTCGATGAGAGTTTTAGGTTTATGACGATTTTATGTATATAATGGCAAACAAAATGAACAATAAGCTATCGAATTTACCGTATAAAGGCTGCGACGACTACTTTCCGAAGGACTTGAAGAAGCTGTACTATATCTTCGAGAAGTGGAGAGAAGTAGCCCGCAAATACGGATATGAGGAATACCTCACGCCGGTCATCGAGCATGCTGAAGTATACGAAGCGAAATCCGGCGAGGATATCAAGAAAGAGCTGTACACGTTCACCGATAACGCCGGTCGAAAGCTATCGCTCCGCCCCGAAATGACTCCATCGGTAACGCGCATGGTAACTAGGTTCTACGGGCAAGCGCCGAAACCGATTCGGCTTTTCAGCATCGCGAACTACTTTCGTGGCGAGCGGCCGCAAAAGGGGAGGACTAGGGAGTTCTGGCAATTCAACATAGACATCTTCGGTGAAACCAGCATCTTCGCCGACATCGAGATCATCCTGACTTCGCTCGACATCATGCTTGCGTTCAATCCGCCGAAAGGATCGTTCGTCCTCAAGCTCAACAATCGAAAGCTAATCGACTATTTCTTCAGCGAAATCCTTAAGATCGACGACAAGCAGCTGATGCAAGAGGTAACGAGGAAGATGGATAAATTCCTAAAACTTTCTAAGGAAGATTTCATAAAGGAAGTCGTTTCGGTCGGTCTTGATGTATCTCAAGCAGAAGAAATCATCATGTGGCTCACCTCGCCGCTCGAGACGCTTACCTCGAAATATCCCGGCATCAAGGATGCGGACGGCTACAAGGAGCTCGCTTCAATCATGGAGTATCTCGATAAGATCGGATACAAGGAGTATGTTACGTACTCCTCAGACCTCATTCGGGGATTCGATTACTACGACGGGATCATCCTCGAGATGAACGACATGCACCCAGACTTCAAACGGTCGGTATTCGGAGGTGGCAGGTATAATGGCCTTGCAAAGCTTTTCGGCACTACTGATATTCCCGCGACTGGCTACGCAGCAGGAAACGTCTCAATCGGGATTTTCCTGGACAATTGGAATCTATGGCCCAACTTCGAGGAATCGGAAGAGACCTATTACATTCCTTTGCTGCTCGAAAACAACGAAGCAGAAACCTACAAGCTCGCGCAAAAGTTACGGTCAGAAAACAAAGTAGTCGAGATGAGCACCGAGCAGACGACTATTTCGAAGGCACTCGGGTACGCCAACAAGAAGACAATCGGAAAAGTCGTAATTTTCGGAACCGACGAGCTGAAAGAGCGCTCGTACAAAATTAAGGATATGAAATCTGGAGACGAACAAGTTTACACACTTTAGACTAATGAAAAGGATCGAAATACGAACGCTTGACCAACTGCATTCGATTGACCTCTCGAATTTCGAGGTCATCGAAGATACCGAGATAGATATACAACTGCGGCTCATCGATACTGAGCTGCAGTATCCTATCTCGATAACGCATGAGATTCCCGACCTACTATCGTCGATAAGAATTAAGATAGCCTTATTCGGAAAATCGAAAGTCACGATACCAGTCCAGATACGCGTGAAAAAAGGCGCACGGGGTACTTCGACAGGTTTCAAGGCCTTGGTCTATCAGATGTCGCCGCATGCCCACGCAAATATTACGCCTGGGCTTTTTATCGAAGAGCGCAATATCAACGCGGCTTCGCACGGAGTCGTCATAAAGAATATTAAGGATAAAGATCTTCTGTATTTGAGATCGCGAGGAATAGAGAGGGAACGAGCGAGAGAAATGATAATCGATCTCAAGTAATCGTGCAGACCCGATTATTCGACTAGCACAGACGCTGTTGACATTCTCAAACGTATGTCTGGATGGTGTCTCCATTTTTCCGAAGCCACTTCTTGTGCGACTTGTATTGTGGGCATTCTTGTTCGACCAGTTTCCAGAATCGCGGACTGTGGTTCATCTCCTTAAGATGGCAAACCTCGTGGATGACGACGTATTCCAAAACCTCGAGCGGAGCGAAGATTAATTTCCAGTTGAAATTCAAGTTGCGTTTCGTCGAGCAGCTGCCCCACTTGGTCTTCTGGTTCTTGATTGTCACGCGATTGAAATCGTAGCCGTATTTCGTCGCAAATTTATATGTCCGATTTATGAAAAACTCCTTGGCGAAGTCTTTGAAATATTTGATTAGGGCTTTGTTCACTTCATGCTCGTCGTTGATGACTTCCGGCAATCCCTTGACGATTACGGAGTTCCCGGTTATTTCGATCTTAGGTATCTTGTTCGTCCCGTTGATAAACGTCGTCTGAAACGTTTCGCCTAAGATAGAGTAGGTGTCGCGGACGAGCGGGGCCGGTTCGGGACGGTTCTCGTTGTACTCCTTTATATGCTTGTCGATCCAATCCTGGTGCTTCGAGATAAGTTCGTTAAGGCGATATTTTGGGAAAAGCACATTCGTCTTCACAACCAAATCGCCATCACGATTAATTTGCAGCGTATAGGTTCTCCTTCTAGGCTGTTTGATATGAATGATGTTCACGCTCTGTTAGGATTTTATCGCTTTTCGCATTACGAAAATAGCCTTGTATCGCGTTTGTACAAAATAAAGATGGAACCAAACGCTAGAACAAGATCGGGGTGCAGCGGCTGCCTGGTCATACCAATCCCGATAGGATGCGCTCTGCTCGTACTCGTGCCCGGAGCTGTTTACCTGGTGCTACACCTGATGCGGCTAGCCTAAACGGGGATATTGGGTTATAATCGTCTACTGAATGAGCATCTTGTGAGGCTCATTTTTTATTTACTCCTTTTGTAATAAAATGCGACAGGAGATTCTAAAACTAACAAAACATGACGACGAACAACGATTTTATATCTGCGCTCTACCAGATCGCAGAAGAGCGAGGGCTCGGACAAGAGGCTGTTCTTGACCAAATCAAGAAGGCGTATCTTACCGCGTACAAGAAGATGGTGAAAGAAGAGGCTACGGACGAAGAGATGCAATCTATGGACGTCGATATCGATCTCGAGACCGGAGAAATATACGTACTTGCCGATAAGAAGGTGGTTTCCGTCATAACCGACCAGAAGACTCAAATCCTCGAATCTCAGGCGAAGCTCATCGATCCGCGCCTCAGGGAAGGCGATCACATCCAGATCGACGTGACTCCGGAGAATTTCGGTAGGATCGCAGCGCAAGCGGCTCTCCAAAGGCTAATGCAAGGCCTGAAGGATGCCGAGCACGATACGATGATCGCCAAATACCAAGATAAAGTTGGAAAAATCGTTTCAGGCATCATTCAAAGGAAAGATCCAAACTACGTTCGCGTCGAAGTAGATAGGGCAGAGGCAATCTTGCCGAACTCAGAACAAATACCCGGTGAATTCTATCGAAGTTCCGACAGGAAGCGCTTCTTGCTGGAACGGCTCTCGAATACCGCTACCGATAAGCGCATGGTTCTCTCTCGGGCATCAAACGACTTCCTCAAAGCGCTATTCGAGGTCGAAGTCCCTGAAGTCGCAACCGGAAGCGTCGAAGTCATGAATATTGCTCGCGAAGCCGGCTCACGGTCGAAAGTTGCCGTAACCTCGAAGCATGAGAAGGTGGATGCTATCGGTTCATGCGTTGGCCCACGGGGAACGAGGATCGATTCCATCATGAACGAAATCAATCCCGAGAAAGTAGATATCATTCTGTGGGACGGGGATATCCGAAACTATATCATCAATGCGCTTTCTCCTGCCAAAGTTGCCGATATTTCAGTTGATACCAAAGAAACCTACGCGAAGGTCCTCGTCAACGACGATATGCTCTCGCTCGCTATCGGAAAGGATGGACAAAACGTTCGTCTCGCGGCCAAGCTTACGGGTTACAAAATCGATATCACCTCCGACAAGGATCTTTTTGATAAGGAAGGAAAGATAAGCGAATCCAAGGAAGCGGCAGAAGGCGAAGTCGAGTCGTTCGACGCATCTCCCGATATCGAAGAGCTGGAATCGGAGCAGTATGGCCATGCCGACCCTGAAGTCGACGCAGCTCCCGAAACGCTTGATGTCCTTTCTGGCACATCGGCGGTGTCATCCGATTCAATGGAGGTAGTCGAAGATCTCAACATTCCGGACAACGAAAAGAACCTCATCAAGAACGGAAACGATATGACGCTCGAGCAAATCAAGGAGGATATCGAAGACCAAAACGATACCGATACCGCGAAAGCTCCGAAGAAGACGAGGAAATCAACAAAAAAGACAGAAGAGTAATCTCAATGGATAGTGATAAAGAAAAACAGATCCGGACGTGCATCGTAAGCGGCAAGAAGCAATTCAAAGCCGATATGATCCGGATCGTTTCTTTCAGGGGAGAGCCGATACTGATCGATTTGACCGGCAAGAAAGAAGGCCGGGGCTGCTATGTATCTCCCGACATCGCGAATCTCGAAGCTCTTACCGAAAAAAACGGGGCCAAGATAGCCCGCATTCTCAAGAAAGCGATATCCAAGGACGAAATCGAATATCTAAAAACCGAGTTCCCGAAGGCAGTCGAAACAAAAAACTTCAGGCCGAGGCAAACCAAACCGGTAGTGCTCAGGATCAAACGATCAGATTTGGAGAAAATCGAAAAACCGGAATAATACAGACGTGTATATCAGGTCGCTAAAAGTAAGAAACTTCCGCAATATCGAAAAAGTCGACCTCGAATTCGATACCCTCATCAACTACGTATATTCGCCGAACGGAACCGGTAAAACTAATCTCCTTGAAGCGATTCAATGTATTAGCGTCGGCAAGACATTACGCGCCAAAGCCGAAACCGAATTGTTCGACTTCTCGAGAGGCGGCGTCGAAACGGTCTTCGTAAATGCCACGGTCGATGACGAAAACTACAATTTCTCACACACGTATACGCTCGAGGCAGTTCCCCGCAAGAAAAAAACGCTTTCGATCAACAAAAACAAAGTCAGCATCAATAATTTTGTGGGGCGCGTACCTTCCATTTGGTTCAGTCCCGAAAGCATAAAGATAATCAACTCCTCTCCCAAGAATAAGCGCAAGTATTTCGATGACGTACTGATACAGCTATATCCTGAGTATCTCTATGACTTGCGAAATTACAATAAAGCCCTACAGAACAGGAACAAGCTTCTGCAGGACGATGAGCCGAAGGCCAACCAGATGCGTATTTGGACAGAGCAGCTCATCCAATATGGCGCCAAGATAATCAAATTTAGGCAAGAGTTTTTCAGGAACGTAAACGAAACGCTTTCCCATCTGGATGAAATCGCGAGATACAAATTCAAAATTGATTTCGTGCCGAACGTAACGCTCGATGAGATATTCTCGGAAGATAGCCTGTACCGGTTTCGGGAAGAATTAAGGGAAAGGTACAAGCTTGATCGGAGAAGGGGAACGA
>CAZVIJ010000003.1:34560-51068 GCA_964626735.1 uncultured Candidatus Saccharibacteria bacterium | reverse complement strand
CTCCGTAGGGCCGCATCGAGACGACTGGCATATGCTTATCCAACTGAGCAGTGATACCGATTTCATACGATCGGACAAGTACGCATCTCGAGGGCAGCAGCGCATGAGTCTAATTATCCTTCAGATGGTTCTTATCAGGATATTCGAAAAGAGCCTAAACAAAAGGCCGGTCTTGCTGCTCGACGATATATTCTCTGAGCTCGACGAGGAAAACGAAAAAATACTCCTTGATTTCATTACCAACCATCAGATTCAAAGTTTCATCACCGGCGTCGACCATAAGAAATTCAAGGAAATTGAGGAATTTAATCTACAATCATTACTATGAGCAGGGATTTTATGAGCGTCTACAGGAAACTCGATTTCTTAAGCGAATCGATCCGATTGCAATATGCCAACTTTATCGTAAACCACGACTCTGAGAGGGTTTCCGACGAAGAGCTGATCGATAGGCTGAAAAATGATGAACCGATCGAATATATTTTAAACATTGCCGATTTCTGCAACAGGGAATTTTACGTCGATAACCGCGTATTGATCCCCAGACCGGAAACGCAAGGTATTGTTCAAAAAACATTCGAACAACTGCAAACACGCAAAATTTCAACCATCATCGATATCGGCACCGGCTCTGGCTGCATACTATTGAGCATAGCCCAAGAGCTAAAAGAGATTGAACTCGACACAATCAAGACGATCGGCATCGACCGTTCGGAAGACGCAATTGCAGTTGCCAAACTCAATGCCAATAGGTTGAATAATACGCAGACAGAATTCATTGAAGCCGACTTCCGCGATTTTGATTTCGACAGGTACGAGAATGTTATGATCGTAGCGAACCTTCCGTATATTCCCGATCAAGAGAAGCTCCAGCCGAGCGTTGCTAAATTCGAGCCTCATTCAGCACTGTTCGGTGGCCCGAATGGCTCTGAACTTAACGACATATTGATCGAAAAATTCATGAAATCGCCGTCGAGCCTGGTACTGATCTACGAAGGATACAATGGCGTTATCTCGACGATAGAGAAATAAATTTATCGCAAAGGACCGAATAGTCAGCGAACGACGCATGCAATCCGATCCTGTTTTCGGGCGAAGTATCAGGACCTTGAAAAAACGAAGTTAAATCGCGATTTCCAAGAAAAGCTCGTGCAGTGAACAAAGCCTCTGCACGTGGGATTACTGCCGTACCGCTCAATGCAGCTTGAGAAAATCGCTCCATCTCGGGAAGCGGAGTAAATGACGTATCGACAGGTCCTGTTTCTTGTTCGATAAGAAGTAACACAGATTGTGCACCGCATCTCCTCAATCCGTAACGCTCAAACAGAACCGGCTTTACGGTAACAAGCCATCCCAACCGGAGCATGGCAGAATCTCGCGGGAGATCAAAATCGCAAACGAGGTACTGCGTTGTTTCGTAGCCAGGCAATCCCGCTTCTGTTACAAGATTCACGTACGGCATTGCGGCATGAATGGATTCCCCGACGAACGGTGCATGCGGGATAAATGGCTCGGTGCGCACAACGATGCTTTTCATGCAGAATACTATCGTAAAAGTTATAAAGACGCCATCTTCAAAATTGCAGTATGCGCTTTCTTCTCCAGGTCATAAGCAAGTTGGGGGAATTCAAAGCCGGTTACGTACTTGTTTTGCATCGCCCGCCTAATGATGGCTTCGCAAAGATGAGGATTTTTCGGCAGCAAAGAGCCATGCAAGTAGCTCCCGATAATATTCTTGTAAAGGCAACCCTCCAACTTATCATGGGAATTGTTTCCTGATCCGACGATAACTTTACCGAGCGGTTTTAATGACTCGCTCAAGAGTTTAGTCTGGCCTCCATGATTCTCGAAACCGACAAGGAAATTCGAGAACTCATAGGGAATATTCCATGATTCGAGCATTTCTTGATTGATTTCGACGACGGCGTTACCGATGCACCGGGATTCTACTTTAGAATCGAGCGCTTTCGTCTCGATATCGAGGATACCGAGCCCTTCAATTTTATTGCCCTCGCCATCGACGAAAAACTTACCGAAAAGCTGATACCCGCCGCAAATCAGCAAGAATACTTTGCCCTTTTCTACTTCTGCTTTGATTGCATCTTTATGTCGCTGCAAATCTTTGTATACCAGCATCTGGTCTTGATCCTGACCTCCACCGATAAAGTAAATATCAGCCGTCTGGAAGCTGCCGTTGATTTCCGTATTGACGACATTCATCGTTATCCCGTGAAGCGTACCGTTCCTCTTGAGGGAAATGATGTTCCCGAGATCGCCGTATATATTCAGGCTTTTCGAGTACATATGATTGATGGTTAGTTCGTATTGTTGGTTTGCCATATTATTCCTCCTTCCACATTTCCCTTACTTGCGTAACTTTCGATAGCTCTTCCCTGAACTCGCGCATTGCGGTATACGTCGGCAAGACATATATCCGTTGATTGGTATCCTTCAATTTCGCAACCGCGTCTTTGACGGTATCGAAGATTTCTGCAAAAGGCATATCCTCGTACGTTACCCGTATAGCCATATCGTATCGACGGGAACCCGCGATATAGATATTCTTGAACCCGAGCGACTTGAGCAGGGAGAAGTCGCAGTCCCATATCCAGGATACGTCGCGTCCGTCAGCGATTTTATCGTTTAGAATGAGCATTACCGAATCCCGTTTCGAGACCGTTTCCAGGAGTTTCAAATTCAAGTTCATGCCAGCCGGATTTTTCACCAGCAGTATCTGGTATGAAGTTGTACCGTACTCGATAATTTCGCCTCTTCCGAAAACCGGCTTGAAGTCAACGAGACTGAAATCGATATCCTCCCGACCGACGAGCCGCTTCACTGTTATTATCGCTGCAATCGCGTTGTAGGTATTGTGTATACCGGGTACGTTCGTGACGATGTCTGTTTTCCACGGTTTGTTGAGGTAATGGATATCGAACTTGCTCGCAAGATCGTCAGAGACCCGTATGTTTTTTATCAGGAATGTCGTTTCTGGGTTGATGATTGCAGTATCGAAACTGTCGTTCTCTCGGTTTTCAAGCTTCACGAAGTTCAGATACGCATCGTCGAATGCAATGTAGGCCACCTCTCCCTCAGTAAGTCCGCCCAGCGATTTAACGCGATTATCGTTCGCATTGAGAACCAGCGCGGGATTATTCGATTTCTCGATTGCCTCCTTGATGTAACTGAACGTCTTGTCGATTTCACCGTACGCATCAAGCTGATCCCGAAAAATATTAGTCACGATAATCGTCGATGGCGAGACGTATTCCAAAAGTTTCGGCATCGTCGCCTCTTCCACTTCGAACAGGCCGATAAGCTTCTTTCCGGTTATCTTCGGTAGTTTTCCTTTATAGGAGCATTTTTCGATTAGCACCGAAGCAAGCCCGCGAAGCATGTTTGATCCGCTCGGATTCGAGATGTAGCTAACTCCGTTTTTCTGGAGTAGGTGGGCAATCATTCGCGCCGTCGTCGTTTTGCCGTTAGTACCGGTTATCAGGACTACTTCGTCGAATTGGGCAAATAATTTCTTGAGCGTACGGGGGAAATACTTTTCTAAGATTAGCCCGGGAAGTGCGGTTCCGGAATTTTTGGTGAATTTCCTCAGCAGGTACGTCAACGATTTAAGGAGCGTTGCTGCAAACATTGTCTAATGATACGAGTACGTACGGTTAATGGCAATGACATGTCTCGTTCCGTATGTACCGGCTATATCTTGCGTTCTCGAACAAAAATCAGGTGTCGGCTTTGCGTTTCTTCTGTGGTGTGATAAATTGCGAATGAATATGGCCAAACATAAGACTAAAATTGTATGCACCATTGGACCTGCCACCTGGGAGCCTGAGACACTTAAAAAACTTGCAGAGCTTGGTATGACGGTTGCACGGGTGAACGCATCATTTGCCGATGCGGCAGAAATAAAGCGGGTAACCCACTTGATCCGCGAAACAACCCCCGATGTTATGGTGCTGCTCGACTTGAAGGGCCATAAAATAAGGATCTCCGACTTCCCCGAACCAAAAGAAATTCACGCCGGTCAAGACTACATATTCAATACCGATCCGACATCGCAGGACGTAGTCGTCAGCTACGAGGATCTCCATAAGGATATCAAGCCGGGTGCCCGACTGCTCATCGACGACGGAAAGCTTCATTTCGAAGTCTCCCGGGTTGAAGGAACCCAGATTATCTGCAAAGCGCTGAACTCGGGCATGATGAAGCGGCTCAAAACCGTAAATGTTCCCGGTACGTACTTGAGTTTCGATCCGCTTACCGAAAAAGACAAGGCCGATATCGAGGCGGGCATCGAAGTCGGAGTCGATATGATTGCCGGCTCATTCGTTCGCGATGCTAATGACGTACAGGCTATAACGGACCGAATCCAAAATACCGATATCGCGATCGTCGCCAAAATCGAAGATCCCCACGGAGTGAAAAATTTCGATGAAATTCTCCAGCATGTCGACGGTATCATGGTTGCCCGCGGAGATATGGGAGTCGAAATACCGTACGAGCAAGTCCCCGTACTCCAAAAGGAGTTCATAAAAAAGTGCAACAGGGCAGGGAAGCCGGTCATCGTCGCCACCCATATGCTGGAGTCAATGACCAGCAGCCCCTCGGCGACGAGAGCAGAGGTAAGCGACGTGGCGAACGCCGTATTCGACGGCACCGACGCAATCATGACCTCAGCCGAGACTTCGACCGGTACATACCCGATCGATGCCATCTCGACCATGAGCAATATCCTCAATTACATCGAGCCGTTGATAAAGCCGCACGTCTACGAGCATGACATCGACGAGGTCATCAAATACCACACCGAAAGCGACTCTTTGACTTCTATCGCGATAGCGATTTCGAAATCGACCGCTGAAGCCTGCGAAAACCTACCGATCAAGGCGGTTCTGGTGGTCTCGAAAGGCGGATTTACTGCTCGGATGATCGCACGGCACAAAATTGCTCAACCGATCTATACCTACGTTACGAAGGAAATCTATGCCAAACAGCTTGCCCTTTCCCGCGGCATCAAGTCGTTTGTTCTTGAAGAGACGCTCGATGACCGTGATATGGCTATTACCCAGGTAATAGAGAAGGCGAAAAGGGACGGCGTCGTCGAGTCGGGAGATCTGGTAGCGATTGTCATCGGATCACAGCTTTTCTCGGGCATTTACGCCTCGATGCTTGAGATCCAGAAGGTAGGCTGAAATTGATCAAATCACCTTTTTCTGGTATTATCACAAAGTCACGAAATCATGTCTAATATTGCAGTTATAAGCCTTAGCGGCACACAATTCCTTGTAAGGCCGGGTGATAAAATCGAAGTAAACCGACTTGCAGGAAACGCTGAAGATGCGGTAAGCGCGCAAGTGCTCATGAGCACTGACGGCTCCGATGTCATGTTCAACAGCGGTACCGTAGAAGCCAAGATCCTCAACCACAAACGAGGGGAGAAAATCCATATCGTAAAGTTTAAGGCAAAGTCTCGATACCGAAGGAGAACCGGTCACCGACAGGAACTCTCGGTCGTTGAAGTGCTTTCCGTAAATGGTGCGAAGAAGGAAAAGGCAGCAGCTGCAACCAAATCGGCAGAGGCAACCGCAACGGTAACCGAGGAGAAGAAATCATCGGCAAAGAAACCGGCAGCAACAAAAAAGGCTGCTTCAGCAGCGAAAGCTCCCAAGAAAGCAGCAGCAAAAGCTCCGGCAAAGAAAACAATAAGTAAGAAACAGGAGGTCAAAAAATAACGTCCCATGGCTCACGTAACAGCAGCAAAGGCAACAGCAACACAACGAGGTAATGTAATCGGCAAACGTCGAGGTGTTAAATGCTTCTCCGGCGAGAAGGTAACCGCTGGCAGCATTCTTGTCCGACAACTCGGAACGAAGATTTTCCCCGGCAAGAATGTCGGCATGGGAAAAGACTACACGCTATTCGCCGAAATCGATGGTGTCGTAAGCTACTCTCTTGCTACCGGCTATAAGCGTGGACGAAAAATCGTCAACGTTCTTCCGGCAGAGGCTAAGCAATCAAAAGCGAAGGCCGAGAAATAATAATTTACTATTCCGAAGACCTCCAGCACAGGAGGTCTTTTTTTATCACCATACTCCCTTCCTGGGGTATAATCATGTATGATCTTTTTCGATCAGAAGAAGGAAAGCGATGAATACACCGAGCTTGAATCGAACTATACGCTCGTCGTCGTACCCGAGGCGGTGGGCTATCGGAGCGTCTACTTCTACCGCATCGCCAATGGTAAACGTATGGTCCATACGGGAAGGGATGTTGAAGAACTCTATTTCAACAAACGTATTCAGGCGATTTACCGAGGGGCAATGTGCCTAGAAGTAGGATCATGCCTATCCGAAACGATCGAATGGATTCCACGAAGGACCGGTTTGCCGATTTTCATCGTCGATCCGTTCAGTCCCGATTCCATGATTACTCTGTTGGAATATGCTTTGAGGGAAAAAAACTATCCTGCTCCGATAACGCAAAGAATGGCAACATTCATTTCTCGGGCAGAGTTATACCTCATGCAAAAGGACATGGCATGGTTCAACATGCCTATCCAGCGGATTGCTGAGGAATACCCAAAGTTCGAGCGTATTTTCGATTTCGTATTGGATCATACGGGTGGACTCCATTATGCCTCACAACATGACTTGGGTATCGGCGACATCGAGCGTCACGAAAGGAGATTGCTCAAGCCAAATGGATTCTACCTGGTTAACGATCCTAACGTGCTCGAGTTAAGGGGTCATCAATTGCAGGCCGACGGGGTAAGGGTTTTAGGACAGAATGAGCAGCAACATGTATAATCGCAGGAATTTTTGTATTTGGGGTAGCGGTACTGTAACATGTCAAATACAAGAATAGGGACACATATGAAGCTAGTAATCGTCGAGTCGCCCTCAAAAGCGAAGACCATCAACAAATACCTTGGCCCCGAGTATAAGGTCATATCATCCGTCGGACACATTATCGATTTGCCTAAGTCTAAGTTAGGCGTTGACGTGGAGAAGGACTACGAGCCCCAATACGAGACGATCCCCGGCAAAGAGAAAGTAATACGCGAGTTAAAATCGTCAGCGAAGAATAGCGATGCGATTATCCTCGCGACCGACCCAGACCGTGAAGGTGAGGCGATTTCATGGCATATCAAGAACACGCTCAAGACACAAAAGAAGCCAATCAGCCGCATCGTATTCCACGAGATCACCAAAGACGCCGTCAACGAAGCTCTTCAGCATCCGCGAGATGTGGACATGAACCTTGTCGACGCGCAGCAGGCTCGGCGCGTCCTCGATAGGCTGGTAGGGTATACGCTGTCGCCGCTTATTTGGAAGAAAATCCGTTACGGTCTTTCTGCCGGCCGCGTTCAAAGTGTCGCGCTGAAGCTTATCGTCGACCGCGAACGTGAACGGCAAGCATTTAAACCCGAAGAGTACTGGAGCATTCGCGTCATGCCTACCGAGGATGCTATCGCGAAATACGAATTGATCGTGAATAATGAGCGTACCGGGAAAGGACCCAAGCCCAGAGGTACCATCCATATTTATCTCAAGGACAGCGAGCAGCGTCCCGAATTCACCGAAGAAGATTTTGTACTCGAGCTGAAGAAAGTCAACGACAAGAAGTCGGAAGTGAAGACGCGAAACGAGTTTGATGAAATCTCGACGATTTTGACGGCAAACGAAATCAAGATTCTCGCGCTCAACGAAAAGACGATTAACAAGAAGCCCAATCCTCCGTTTACGACTTCGACGTTTCAACAGGCAGCAGTAAACGTGCTGGGCATGACATCGAGAAGCGCTATGCGAAGTGCTCAAAAGCTATATGAAGCAGGCCTTATAACCTACATGAGAACCGACAGCTTCTTCCTTTCGAACCAGGCAATCAATAATGCGCGAAAAGTTATCGGGAAAGACCACGGTTCGAAATACTTACCGGAAAAGCCTATTTTCTACAAGACTTCTTCGAAATCTGCCCAAGAGGCTCATGAAGCAATCCGACCAACCGATTTCGGCACCAAAGCCTTACCGAAGCAATTCGGCCCGCAAGAGCAAAAGGTGTACGATCTCATTTACCGAAGGGCGTTAGCTTCCCAAATGGAGAAGGCGATATTCACCCAAAAATCGATAATCGCCGAAGTAACGGTTAATGGACATAAAACAATCAAGCGGTTGGAGTTTTCCGCTACCGCTCAGAAGTGCGAGTTCGACGGGTGGATGCGGCTGTACAAGGTGAGCGAAAATAAGAAATTGCTGAAAATCATCGAAAGCCTCAATGTCGGCTCATCGCTGAGGGCTGAAGATATAATCGGCATGCAGCATTTTACCGAACCGCCAGCGCGCTACACGGAAGCTAGCCTTATTAAAGCTCTCGAAAAATACGGCATCGGTAGGCCGAGCACGTATGCTTCTATCGTATCGGTGATTATGCAACGAACCTACGTCGAGAAAGAAGGCAAATATTTCTACCCGACCGATACCGGCATTGTCGTCACCGATATGCTTTCTAACCATTTCAAGAACATCGTCGATATCGACTTTACCGCGAATATGGAAAACGACCTGGATAACATTGCCGAAGGAAAATCCAAATGGCAGCCGATCGTCGGCGAGTTCTTCATACCGTTCCAGAGTCTCATTAAGAAAAAGGATAAAGAGCTCAAGAAGGAAGACTTCGTAGTCGTCGGCGAAAGCGATGAGAAGTGCGATATCTGCGGCAAACCAATGGTAAGAAAAATCGGAAGGTTCGGGACATTCCTATCCTGTATCGATTTCCCGAAGTGCCAAGGTATCAAAAGCCTCGATGGTCAAAGCGAAGAGAGCATTAAGGAAAAGGTCAACTCGGACGAATTCAAGAATACGTATCTTCCTGCTCCAAAAACAGACGACGGAAGAGACTATATCTTGAAAAAAGGTCGGTTCGGTGAGTTCTGGGCTCATCCCGATTATCCGAAGGTGAAGGATGCAAAACCGCTTGAATATACTCCGCAGAAAATCAAAGAGCTCTTCGGGACGGCTCCGAAAGCCAAGGACGGTAAGCGGATGGTACTGCGATCGGGCAAGTATGGGAAATTCTGGGCACATCCCGATTACCCGAACGTCAAGGAAATCGTCAAGATCAAGAAAAAACAAAAGGTCGAAGAGGGAGCGGAATAGGAATCATTCCGCAATCCTAATTCCAATATGATCATACGATCGGGTTTCTTCGAACGTCAGCCGTTCCTGCTCATGTTCGGCTGAACGGGGTATAGAAACATATGTAGGAAATATCATACCTTCAAGTAAACTTACGACAGTCCGAACGACGGGAACCAAAAACCGAACGTTAGGATAGTTAGGATGGGTTACTTCAATCATTGCAGATGCATTATCCATATCGTCCGTGAATGGATCGACGGCAGCCTTGCTGGCATTCCGATGCGCAAGAAGTCTCAGCAAGTCTTTATTCGTATCGAGCGCGAAAATCATATCGATGACAGCTCCGGTTTGGGAATGTTCCTGCGGATTGGGAGCATGGCTATACCAAAGTAATTGTAACTTCGATGCTTCTTCACTATCGTGTTCTGATGTGCTCGTTAAACCCAATCGAACCATTGCGGTACGCAATATTTGATATCGGGATGCGACATGCGCCAAGGATGCAGGATCGATAAGGTTGAAATTCTGGCATGCCGCCGCATCGAGCCTCTTATCGATATGAAGCAATTCGTAAGACTCACTATTGTATAACGCCATCAGCGAATATGGCGTACCGATTGAAGTA
Source organism: uncultured Candidatus Saccharibacteria bacterium (assembly GCA_964626735.1). Taxonomy (GTDB): domain Bacteria; phylum Patescibacteriota; class Dojkabacteria; order JAOAGR01; family JAOAGR01; genus CAZVIJ01. Next base: position 41,294 of record CAZVIJ010000003.1, on the reverse strand, counting down.
ATATCGATACGAGCCAAGGGCCCGTTTGTCCATCTGCTTACGATCGATGTGATCGATCTAGATGGATCGTGGTTTGTAGGTTCATGGCCGAATATAGGAGCAATCCACCGTTGCGCGGAAACACTTAATATATCGCGGTCATTATACAGAGGTTGTCCGTGTTCGCGTATTGCAGAATCGATTTTCTCAAGCACGAGTGAAGAGGCGTTGCTCATAGTGCGAAATTATACAATACCGTCACCTGTTTACGAACAACCTACCAAATGAAAAACCTCCCCGAAGGGAGGCTAATGAAATTTCTTTCGTTTAACTGTTTTTCTTGGTCCGTATCGAGAATATGGTGAACGAGCCCATGATAACCGCTAGTCCTACTAAGATGAGTACTGGAGCCTGCGATTCGATACCGGTATTTGGTAGTTCGGTGGGAGTAGGTGTCTCTGCATTTCCCGTACCGCAGTCGCCATCCTTGTCTACGCAATTAGGATCGTACGTAGGTGTTGGCGTTGTATCGCTTGATTGTGTAGGAGTTGGCGTATCCTGAGCTGTCGTCGGAGTAGTCGTTTCTTGCGGAGCATACGTTGAAGTAGGAGTTAATCCTGCTGTTGTCGTAGGCACAGTCGCTGTAGGAGCCGATGTCGCAGTCGGAACTGAAGTTGCGGTTGGAGTCGGTGTAAGAGTGTCTTGAGGAGCTCGCGTTGCCGATGGAGTAACTGTCGTTCCAGCTGCACCGAAAGTTACTGTATACGTTGAAGGGTTCGTCAAGGTAACGGAGTAGCTCGGTTCAGGTCCGACGATTTCCCAATTTGCCGTGGTAGGATCGAGTGTAATTGCTGCGGTTCCCGTTGCATCAGCCTTAGGCACGAAGGTAAGGGTCGTGAAACACGTCTTTCCTACGGGAAGCTCATTATTGGTCTTAACCGATACTTTGCTCAATTTAAGGTTTCCGGACTGGTCATCGGTCAGGTTTATCACATTATCAAGCTTGAAGTTCATATCTCGGCAGGTACCGTTAGCTTGACCTGCTGAGTCTTTCATCGTCGTTTCCGCAACGGTGAGCTTGGTCGAATCGTACTTTACGAGAACCGTTGCGCCGGAAATCTTGATCGTCGATGCAGGTTCGAGGATGAGGTTCACCTCGATGGGAGCGCTGCCAGTTGTGCTACCCCCGGTCGATGAAAGATATGCATTGACACCTGCGCCAGTCGCCGCCTTATTTCTCGTGTCGGTGCTCTTGCCGCGTGTCAAGAAAAAAACTGCTGCCACCATAACAATTACAAGGGCAGAGATTATTGCCATTAAGGCTATTTTTTTTGAATTACTTATTGGTGTCACGTCTTACTTAATCAAGTTAACAATTTAATGTAATAATCGCAAGATCAACCATTATTACTTTACAGTAACGGTAAACGATGCAGGTGTTCCTATTTTCGGGTTAGGATTTCCGACGGTCGAGACAACAAGCCAGTCCGATTTATTCTCGAGCGAAATCGCAGCAGAACCGGTAGCGCCGGGTTTAACCTTGAAATAAAGCGTAGAAAGGCAGAACTTTCCGGTAGCAAGCTGATCGTCACCATGCAAGCTAACCTTAGTCATCTTTACCGTTCCCGCCTCGTCGGTTACGCGAGCAACCGTGTCGAGCTTGAAGTTATTCTTGCGGCATTCGGTATCGCCTTGGTTGAGTGAATCGGATGATTTGTCCTGAAGGAACTCAAGCTTATCGGTTGGATATTTGATTACGGTAGTTACGCCAGAAACTTTCGAATCGTCGCTGACTGAGGCAAGCAGGTTGGCACTCACTTCTTGTCCGACGCTTGCGCTACCAGATGCGGTTGCGAAGGCGATTTCGACGTCTGTTTTCGAAGTGGTGGTATTGGTTGTATTTGAGGTATTGTTGCTCTTGTCTTTGCTCCTCTTCAGTAGCGTAGAAACAAGTAATGCGAGTAATACGAGTAGCACCACAACGACTACACCGATTACGATTATGTATTTTTTTAAGAAAGTCTTTAATGTCTCTGCTTCCATGGCTTTAGCATACTAATTTTTCGGGAAAAATTAAAACTAAACCGCCTATTATTTGAAATTTCTACACCATGTCTCCGCCCTGCGCTGCGCTTGTGCATGGGTCATGGCCCAGAACTTTTATCGTAACTACGTTACTTGAAATTTCTGCGCCATGTCTCAAAGTCGATGAGCGTAATTTTGGCGTCGGCGTTGAAGTCCGATGTTTTCGTTGTGAGTATGCCGGTATATTCCTGCCTAAACCGCTCGAAATCGTTGAGGTTGATTAAACCATCGCAATTGGCGTCGCCTAGCGTTTTCTTCGAGCAATTCGAGGTCGGGGTAGGAGGCGTCGTCGTTACGGGAGCTGCTGCAACGACTTTCAACTTCAGCTGCCAAGGTTGGTTTCCGAATGTTTCGCCCCAGCCGTATAGCTCCTTAACGACATCCGACTGCAGCGTATACGATCCGGGCGAGGCGGGTGCCTTTACCGTAAACGTAAAATCGTACATCTCACCGGGCGCCAAGTCCCTTGATAAATCAAGACGAGCAGCATACGACAGAGACGGAAGAGCTCCTTGTCCGGAGGGCGTTATTTCTCCAGCTTGAATCGCGTAGCTGAGTTTGTAGCATCCTTTCGCATATGTCGCACTGCCATCGCATGAACCTGTTGCCTGCCGCTTCCACGTATCCCATCCATCATTACGTACTTTCATGGTAACCGTATACGTTTGGTTGGCAATCATCGTCGACGGTATATTTTCCGAGATAACAGAAGATCGCATAGTCGGATATTGGTTGTACTTCAATTTGATTAGGTAGAAAAATGTTTGAGCGTCGACCGGTATGACATTTGCCCCCATGGCATTTGCCTTATTTACCACTTGCGTCAAATAGTCTCCTTTCATCCATATGGTGCGCAACGCGGTAAACTGGTCGTTCCCCACTAACGTCTTGAGCTTTGATGCCGCTATCTCGACCGAAGTTCCGGGATTAGCCAGATCATGCATGCCGACCACGGGCAATGTACCGTCGATACTGACTCCATACCCGTCCGAGGCGTTGTACACGATTCCGTCGGGAGAAATAGTCTTATACATCTGTCGGATGCGGATGCCTGTCGCATTGTTTGCGGGAACATCTTTCCACCCGTTTCCGTTCAGAACCCAAGCGCTTCGGTATCCCATTTCACGGTTCGCATTCGTCGATTCGCGTACCCAAACGGGTATTTGAGCAGCCGGTATCAATCCGGGATTGATGTATCCCTTTCCCGAATCCGGCTGCATGAAATAGTCGTTTGCGTTTCGCGTCTTGTTGAAGTAGGAGATTAGGGGAGGTATATACTCTTTCGCATCATTCGCAAAACCGAGATTTTGGGGGATGGTATTTGTGGACCTTCCGTTCCAGGTGTTGCCGGGTTCAGCGAGCGTCATCGAATATATAGGATGGGCGAAATCGTAATCGCCTTCGTACAGCATCACGAATTTCTTGCCTGCAGCAAGCTTTAACGTTGTGTAATCGGCAGGGTTGCCGGTAACATAGCCTTTTTGAACTAGTTGCGTCGGCGTGAGCGGTGCGCCTGGCGCGATGAAGTCGGATGAAGGACCGTGCTGGTAAAAAGACCCATTCGCGAAGTCGACACCGAAAATATCTCCGCCGGTTGCACCTCGCATTGCACCGCCTTTTTGGGATATTGTCTCTTGGGTAGCCCATTCGCCGCATACGACAAAGTCTCCTTCGTCTATTTTTCCGTCACCGGTGCAGTCGGCTGATTTGTATTTCCTACTGGGGAATCCCCACACTTCGACCATTTTGTTAGGTCCGACGATATTCCTCGCCGAGTCGAGTAGCATGTTGAAAGTAGCAGCATCTTGACCTTTCGGCTGATTCGGCTCATCGACCGGTATGATGCGAGACGTCGGAGCAACGTCGAAAACCAAGATCTTGCGCGCAATCATCATATTCAGGCTCATATGCTGCCACCCATCAATTGCGTAATTGAAATCGAACATTTTGTTCTTGAGCATGAGCGTGACGGGATAGCCGTCCTTCTCGTAGGCAAGAATGGGATTAATCTTTCTGGTAGTAAGGTAGTTATTGACAAGCCATGTGTAACCGGCACTTTTGCTCGGGAAGTTTTGGGTCGTTAGATCATTCTTGACGGGAAAAGCAGCAGTGATTTTTGCGTACATCGGGCTTCCTTTACGGACAATCACGAGATTATCAGCCCCCGCAACGGTTGCTGCGACATTGAGAGTAAAAGGCTTAGCCGCATCCCAAACGACGCTGCCCATAATGCCGTATTTTGGCTGCTTGAATTCAGCGATAAGCGCATCCAGGCTTGCGAGATTATTCTGAGTCGCATTTTGCAGCCAAACATTTTTCCCTTTAAGTTCCGTTAGCCAAGAATCATCGATACCCATATGCGAAACGTACAGGGTAGGGGCATTCCGATTGACCAGACCTTGGACAGAGTTTACGAACGCGATCGTATCGTATCCGTCAATGAGACCCGCGAATGTTTTACCTGAAGGCGGCTGGTTAAACGGATAGTTGTAATATTGGATCTGGATGCCGTAGTCAAACGCATTGAAATAGCTTGGTTTTAGATCGTAATAAAAATACGATGCGGGGTTCGATCCAGCAGTAACCGCTTGAGCCGGTTTGCGATCGAAAAGTATCGGCTGTAGAAATAGCAATGCTATGCCTGTAAAGGCAATGAATAGTTTTTTTGCTGCTGTATTCATTAGTTGAAATTCCTTCGCCATGTTTCGAAATCGATGAGCGTTATCTTCCCGTCATTATTGAAGTCAGAGGATTTCGAGCTTAAGATACCGGTATATTCTTGCCTGAATCGTTCAAAATCATTGAGGTTGATAAGCCCGTCGCAATTGGAATCCCCAAGCGACTTTTTCACGCATGAAGCTGTGGGCATGGCCGTAGCCGTCGGCACGTTGGTTGCGGTAGGAGTAACCGTCGTCGATGGAATATTTGCCACCGGAACGCCGGGTACCTTATACCGGAATGTACATCCCGTACATCCATTTGGGGCCCAAGTAGCATAGCCGGCTGGATCTTGCGCCGGCGAGTCCACGGTCGCAGGTGCATAATAGTCGGTAAAACCGTTGCTGAAGAACTTCGACGATGCGACTGAATCTACGCTTATCGATCCGTTATAGTATGAAACATATTTTTTCGCAGTCGAATAAGTCGTGAATTTCGTTATCAAGGCCTGCAGGCTTGATAGGTTTTCGGTAGTAAGCATGGAGCTTTGCGGCGGCTCATACGTAACCCAATCGGGTTTAACTGTGCTCAAGAGCGTAGCGGGATTCACCCCCATGCCTCGTATGTTTTGGTTGTCCGGTGCAAAAATAGAAAGAAGCGCTTGCGCATTCGGGTCGCCTTCCTTCAAACCTGCTTTAAGGTTAGCCAAGAAATCGGCAAGGTTAAACTCTTTAAACTGTTGGTACGCCGAATCGACCGGGTACGGAACCTTATCAACAGGCGCCATGCCTTTCGACTGCCTCCACTGGTTGTACCGATTCTTTTCCGCTGCACTGTAATCCACCTCATACCGGCACGTATTGCCGGCTCCGGTACCATTATCGTTATTATTGCAGTAATTGACGTTCTCTCTCAAATGCGCGTACGTCGGCTCCTGAAACAAGAAATATGCGGAAACGCCTTTGCCCCGAAAGTGAGCACCGATTTTTCTGAAGACTTCCTTGGTTAGATCGCGGTACGCTTGCGATGACAACGAAGGGATAGGGGTATGCAAATGAAGTGTATTGTTATGCAGGACTGTATCGTAACCGTTATAAACCATATCCGGACTTTCGAACACTTTCCAAGTTCCGAGTCCGGTTTCCTCGATGCCGTTTGTCGTTAGGGGAAAGTGCTTTGCCGTGCAATCCACTTTCACATACGCCGCTTCATGCTCGCACCAATCGTATATCGATCCGTTTTGGGCGCTCGTCGGATGCCTCATCGCATCGGTAGTAGGATCGGCAAGACCATTTGGCCAATCCGGCCTTTTCCAGAACCAGCCTGTTTTGGAATAATAATCGAACGGGTAGGCGAGCTGTCCGCCATAGCCAGAAACAATCGGATACATGACAACTTCAATGCCGTTCGCCTTGGCTATACGAACGATGTCGTCAGCGTACTCAAATGAGATTTCCCGTTGCGCTATCTGTTCGATAGTATTGTTCGACTCCGGCAACACCGTGAAGTTCTTCATCGGCATCCAATCTCTCCAATCCGACATGTACAGTACGAGCGACGGTTTATGCAGTTTGATCATCGAATCGAAATCGTTCTTCAATTTTGCGAAATCGCGCGACGATACGTAGTTCTGGAATTGCGCACCGCCAAGCGTCTTTCCTTGATAAGCCCACGGAGTTGCGCGAAGCGGCCACCAAAAAACGTATGATTTGAGGTTTCCCGCACGAGCGGGCTGTGGGATTACGGTGAAGAATAAAACCGCAACGATACATGAGAATTTTATGGCGATACGGAATAATCTCATGTCCATTTATCATAGCAGACAAGCGCAATAAAAATCGAGATGCCGTTGGGCATCCCGATTACCGATTTTAAAACAAGTTATTGCGTAAAGCCCCTACGCCAGATTTCAAAGTCGCTGAGATTCACTTTCGCGTCGGTATTGAAGTCTGCTGACTTCGTTGTCGCCGCGCCGGTAAATTCCTTTCTCCACGATTCGAAGTCGTTGAGAT
>CAZVIJ010000003.1:29766-34550 GCA_964626735.1 uncultured Candidatus Saccharibacteria bacterium | reverse complement strand
GATTTATCTTCCCATCGCACGTAGCATCGCCGCTTGCATGGAGCGGACATGCGGGAGCTGTGGAGGTTGTAGGCGTCGTCGGTACATTAGTTGTGGTAACCGTAGGCGTCACGATTTTCGTTGGCCCGTTTGTCGGCGTGATAGTGACGGTAGGGTTACATCCCGGAAGTTTGGGATCGGCGACGCATGCCATCGGTCCACCGTACAGTCCCATGTCAGCAAGACTCTTATCCGGGTCAAGCCATGTCAGCCCCATTTGAACTCCCTGCAAACCGGTATTTACTGCAGGCGATGTCGAAATCAAGTGGTAGTTGAACGACGTTTCCTTGAATTGCATTGGCGGACGCAAGAAATGGGGATCCTTATCCAGGATATTCATATCGACGAAATACTTGACGGCATCAAATTCGCTCGCTTCGCAGCCGTACGACGCCGGTCGCGGCGACCCGAAGAAGATATTGCTGCTCGATCGGGCCAGTATGTTTCCGACGGCATTTATCGATTTCGTCGTACCGGTATCGAACTTTTCTACAAAGATATCGGCAGGACGACATGAATTTTGATCGCCGGGGGTCGAAGTTTCATTGGTCATGAGCCCGTTCTTGTAGAACACATTGCTAATGTTGAAGCTCGATAGCGTAATAGGCTGGTAGTTGGAAAGTGCAGCGAATTGGTTGTACGCGAAGGTGTTTTGCATAACCCGCACGTTATCGAAACTACCGACATAGAAGAGGATTCCTCGATACGAGTCGGTAAACAGATTGTTGTAGATATTCGAAGAGTACGCATATCCGGTCATGTAAATCGAGGCACCTTCCGAGCAGGCATTGAGCGTCATGTAACATCGTTCTGGGCTTCGAGCCGCATTCTTGAACCACAACCCGCTCACGTCGAGTCCTCCATTTACCGTACAGATACCGCTATTGAATCCGATATTAAGATACGGCATTCCTTCGCCGTTGATTGAAACGTACTTATTGCGAATCGTCAACGCGCACTTGTTGGGTTCGCCGTTTCCCATCATTGCGGTAAGGGAATTCGTGAAGTTGAACCCCGACGTCATGGGATTCGCTAAATTTCCGCGAACGATAATCGTGTTGTGTTTAGCGTCGGTTCCGGCCGGAATATCGTCGAGCGCCTTCTGGAATCCTGCCGCTCCAGAGTACTGGCATCCGTTGGTAATCCCTTCGGCGCATACGATAAGCGTAACGGGATTATTGTTTGTCGGCGTAGGGGTCAGCTGAGGAATTCTTGTTGCCGTAGCCGTTGGAACTTTCGTAGCGGTAGCAACCGGCGTTGCGGTAGAGCCGGTCGTCGGACTTACGATGGTCGTAGGCGTGGTTGTTGGGGATGGAGTAGCTTGCGGTAAGCGAGTTGCAGTGGGAGCAATCGTGGCTGTCGGAATTTTCGTGGCGGTAGGGAGTGGCGTGGGGAATGCGAATGATACCGATGAGGCATTAGGGTCAGCTTGGAAAATCAGCTGGCTCGATACGTATTGGCCGTTCACCAGCTTAACGCCGGTAATATCCCAGTTGAGGGGATTAGTATCGAGGCTTACGATTGAGCGAGCTGTCGATCCGCTCACCTGCGGAAGCACGGTAAATTTGAGCGTGCCTAAACAAAACGTATTGGTGGGTAGACTGGCAGGGTTGCTGTTCGTCAGTACGCGGGAGATAACAATTGATCCGGGGGTCGGAACCGTTACCGATAGTGTGCTGGGTAACCCGAGATTCATGGTTCGACATTCGGTATTCGCCATGAGCGTCGAATCTTCAGAAGCAGCTTTGTTGAAAGTAAGCTTTGCGAAATCGTAACCGATGCTCGTCTTGACCGCAGATACTCTTGTTCCTCCCGTAACGGTTACGATCATATTAACATCGACCGTTTCTCCAGCGGTTACCGGAGTCGTTTTCGATGTTTGCAACTTTAACGTTGCTGCATTCGGGTCACTTGGATTGTATGCACGGTTTCTGGTATCCGTCGAGCTGTTTTTTCTCGTTAAGAACACCGATGCGGCAACAATGGCAAGTGATAGTAACGCCACCCCAATGAGCAATGCGGCCTTTTTAAATTTTGAATCTACCCTCATCCTGATACCATACTAGTGGTATTTTCTGGAGGAGGCAACGCTACTTGAAGTTTCTTCTCCATGTCTCAGCCCTACGCTGCGCTTGTGCATGGGTCATGGCCGAAAAACTTTGGCGTAGCAAGGCTACTAGAAGTTTCTCCGCCATGTCTCAAAGTCGAGGAGCGTAATTTTTCCGTCACCGGTGAAGTCGGAAGTTTTGGTATTCAAGAGCCCCGTGTATTCTTGCCTAAACCGTTCGAAATCGTTTAGGTTTATAGCTCCATCGCAATTGGCATCACCTACTGCGTGTTTGGGGCAAGGATCTACCGTAGGAAGCGGTGTGCTCGTCGGTTGGGCAGCGAACGCTAATGCATTTTTGTAGATGTCTACCGAATCCAAAACGCCTTTGAATGAAGAGTAAAACCCGTCGGCAGATGGGGCGGCGCTTCCGACTCTAAAGTAATCTCCACCTGAGGAGATACCTCCAGGAGCGATCGGAGTTGAAGCGGCAATAGCACCGTCGATGCCTAGTTGCACGACATTCGCGCTTGTATTGACGCTCATCGCGTACACATGGCGCGTGCCGATTAGCGAAGCGGTATTTTTGCACGCCGATTTATTCGCCTTTGAGAGATTCTCGTTAATAAATGCGCACATGTACCCGTCTTTATAAAGTTCGATCCAATACGATCCAGTTTTCCCGGCGATTAAGGCGGAGTTTGATGTCGGTAATGCTTGAAGCGTCAAACCAGCTTTCAAGCCGAGCGGGCCGGATACATTCAGAAGCGTGTCTCTCGGTCCGTTCAAGACAGAGTTAGAACCATTGAAGTAAAGTGTGTTCGTATGATTCGGTCCTCCGGATTGCCACACTACATTTTGCACATTTGCTTCCATTCTCCCGGGAACCAAGACATCAGATTGGGTATAGTTATGGCTTACCGTCATCCCGTTGTACTGGAACGGCCCTTCTCGGAATCGATACGAAGCGAACGGAACGCCTCGCTCAAGCTTATACAGGTAAACGCTCGTCAGGCTATCAGCCCAGCGGGACGCGTTGCCGTAAAGCTGGCCGATCCTCGCACCCATAAAGTAGACCGAACCGTCGGAGTCTTTGAACAATCGGACGTATTGCGTACCGCACAGCGGCGTTTTGCCAGATTCTGGGATTCCTGTTGAACGATCAAGTTCTTTTGTAGAGAGGAAAAACGGACTTCTTCCATCTTGATATGCCGACCACGTATGGTTGACCAAATTGTTAGAGCGGACCAAGCCGTAATCCCATTCCTGGCCCGGAACGCATGCGAGATTAACCGTCGGCGCCTCTATAGCGGTGTAGTAATAATCGGAATCGACCAAGGTGCTTGATAATCCGGCGCCAATACATCCCGCCGCATTGAAGTCTACGGTAACCCACTTGGCACAATCCGACCTATCGAAGATAGGCCCGGTTGCAGTATTGGCCCGTTCCCAATTCTTGAAATCTTTCGTCTTGGCTGCAATCCGCATCGCATATTTGCTGTAATCGTACACGTGAAAAGTAATATAGTAGTAGTCTCCAATTTTCTGGACGATATCCGGCGTTCCCGCATCATGGTACGCAGTATTATTGCCCAAAACGATACGGGGGACGTCATGGGTAAGATTACCGTCGTTCCGTATCACGGGGTTCGCGGGATCCATTGTGAATGGGCCCAAAGGATCTGCGCCGGTGCGGGTAGCATGGCATACGCTCCATACCTGATTCGCGCTCAGGCATTGAGTGAGATTATGCCATGTATTTGAAGGTTCGTCGTAATAGGCATCTCCATCGATAACGGCACATTCCAGCAGCGATCCGGGCGAACTAGTATACGGTTCCATAAGTACAGTCCTACCCGTCCATGTTTTTCCTTTATCGACCGATTTGACTCCTACAATCCTGGCTGAGTCGAATTTGCAACGGGACGGATTGGGGGCCGGAAAATACTCCCGGTGGAAGAGGAACCAAGTATTTCCTCGAACCACAAGATCGAGCCCAAGGTTCATATCGACAAATTGCCGGGTTCCGGGAGTCGTAGGGAAGAGAAACTGCGTTTGGTAGTTGAAATATGCCGACCCGTTCCAATATTCGGCCATCGAAGCCGGGGTTGATTGGGCATAGGCTCTAGGAGCCGACACCGGTTCGTTCCTGAAAGCCAAAATAACGACGAACGGCACCAAAATTACCGCAAAAAGCTTTACGATTATGCTCCTGAACACCTTAATAGCCCGATAATAGATCAAATCCCTCCACAAGCGAACAGAACCCGGTGACTTACCCGATTCTGGCAAAATATGCATTTTTATAGTATCATCACAAAGTTATCAGCAATTGTTATGAAAAGAACGTGGCAGCCCAAAAAACTGAAGAGGCTTAGAAAACATGGGTTTCGTGAGCTTATGAGCACGGCTAGCGGCCGTAATGTGATCAAACGAAGGAGAGCTCGAGGCAGGAAGCAATTGACCGTTTCCGATGAAATGCGCAAGCTTATGAAGGCTCCCCGACACAAGAGGAGATAACCTTTATTTTCCACCAAGCTAAATTGCTGTTGTACAACAGCAATTTTTGGTTATTATAGCAATATATGCCGCGGTCACTCACGTTAAAGCACAAAAAGGAGTTCGACCGACTGTTCAAACGGGGGCAGCGGGTACATTCCCGCTATTTCACGTTTGTGTTCGCCCCTGCGCAAAAACT
>CAZVIJ010000003.1:0-29756 GCA_964626735.1 uncultured Candidatus Saccharibacteria bacterium | reverse complement strand
GTCCAGAAAAAAGTAATCCCGCTCGCTTCTCATCGAAACTACACGAAGCGCGTCGTTCGCGAAATTCTGAGGACCGGTTTTATACCGAATACGACGCAGGCAAAACAAATAGCGATTTTATGCAAAGCCGATTTGAGGAAGATCAAGGACGAACACGGCTTCGACCTTATCAAGAAAGAATTGTTATCTTCGATAAGCCGGATTCGGTAGAAGCTCGACGAGCGAGAACAGCCGATCATTCTTTTGTCCCGGAATAGCAACGAAGTCGAAGTCCGTGTACTTCATGCTGAAGTCGAAGAATTTGACCGGTATCAATAAGATACCGTCCGTTCGGTATCCGTTATCGGACACCATATACGTCCAATCATTCCATTTCCTTCCGTGGCCGCTGATATTGCCGCGGATATACGGGTCGAAAAAGTATTCGGTAGGGCTAATGCGTTTTGTGTGATTGTTGTGCTCGAGAATGAAATTCTGGTCGACGTCCTCTTCGGAATATCCCAATACATCGAGATATCTACGTAACTGTTCACCGATAACTGAGCCGCCGCCGCAAGCCCCGCCTCCCGGATCATCGACAACAATCGATGCTCCCGTCTCGTCATCTACAATTCTCGATTTTCCTATTTTGTATATTTGCGCAACATTAGGCGAGCTTAACTTCGTGAGATCAAGCAGACTAATCTGGTATGCATCTTGGCCATTGGGCAATTTGACGACCTTCAACGTACTGCGGTCAAGATTCTTCAGTGTATCGATTGTTTCGAGAATCGATTGCCGAGCGTTATGTAGCTGATTTTCGGTCGTCGACCAGCGGGATATCACGGTAGCGATCGTTGTCGTCGGATGCATAAGCATACTACGAAGCATATCGGTATTTTGCGCGTTTACTGGAACCCGAAAATACAGAACAGCGCTCATTCCAGTTTCTAAATTGTGCGCCTGCGCATCGGCTTTCGTTGGATAAATATATTTCGCATTGCCTGCATACGCTGAAATTCTCAAGAGGTAATACCACTGGTCTCCCTCTTTCTTTATCGAAATACCGTCAACGGGAATATTTGCTGTCTCCGGAAGCTGCCGATGTTCGATGAAATTTCTATCGGTAGGTTTGTCGTTATGATCGAACGCACCGTCGGGTCGATCGGACATCTCAGCATCGATAGCGAATCCTGCGGGGAAGGTTAAACCGTAATGCATTCCGAGTTCGTGTATCCCGTCTTTAAGAAGATTTGCCATCTCACCGTAAGAAGCAAGCATCTCGTCCTCGGGAAGCGAAGAGCGGTCTGCTCCTTCGAAATTCTGTCCCACGTAATTGCCATGCTCGTAGTTAGCGGCGAATCCGGCATTCTCGTTATATTGGATTGTTTCTTTCAGGTGTTCCAGCTTTTCTGCATCTATGGGATCGGGCGCTAAGTTCAGGGTGCGCACTACTGGAGTAGGGACTGCTGTTTCGGTCGGCGGAACCAATGTAGGCGTCGGCGGCTCAATACCTTGATCTGGTACCAAAGCTGTCGGAGTGCTTGGTTCAGGTGGAGCGGCTATCGGAGATGCCGGCGCGATTGCGGGCGCTGCCGTCGGTACCAATGCCACAGCGGTCGGAGCTGCTGTGGGGCATGTAGGCGGATTTTTCGATGCATCGCAGTCTCCCCAAAAACCAAACCGCTGAATCGAAGGTATTGTTATTGCCAATAAAGAAACAACTCCCACCACAAGGATAACTCCTCCGAATTCCCGGTAAATTTCGCGGGCGATACCTTGCACGACATACTTAGTAGTGAGAGCAGCGCGATGGGCATAGTAGCCGAGGCTGTCGGGAGATTTCATCGTTTACGATTATACCATTATATAGCTGTTACAGCCTGATTAATATGTAAAATTGTTATACATTATGAATGAACAATCGTATGGATAGTTATAAAGAAGATAAAGACATGTTCCTGAGGGCGAAACAACTCGTGTTGGAGTATGTCTCGATCCTGAGGGAACAGAGGATGTTCAAACCAGAGGACGTCAAGCAATATTCATATTACATAGACATGAATGTCGAATACGGATGGCTCAAGGATTTCGAACTGCCCCTCTATGCCGATGCATCGTCGATCGAACAAGAGCATTGGAGCCTGTATTCGAATTACCACATGAAGAAGACGTTCACCAAAGAGGAACTTCAGGAACTGCTAAACGAACTACCGTATGATATCCACATCCAAAGACAGTACCTCACATTCCTCAAGAATACCCGCATAGCCGAAGAGCGTCAAAAGCAGGACGTTTCGTTCCAGCTCAACCAAATTCTATCGAGAAGGTTGAGAATGTACCAAAAGCAAGGTTAATTCCCATCAGTGATTATTAAGCTTAAACCAAGGCAAGTTGGTCGTGATAGTTGGCGTCAGGAGTGGAACCCCGCTTGCGTTGCATAAGAGCGCAAAACGGTAAAATCGTTCGGGCTCCTCTCGGGAAGCAAGCGTATATGCATATAACGCCTCTACCATTCCGTGCCAAATGGCTGGATGGCCATGGAGGCAATTCGGCCCGAACGATTGGGTATCTGCAGTAAGTATTCCCATCGATGTTCTCGGGTGATGCAACGCGCAGTATGCGAGAACTGAAGCCGCACCGGCAACTTGCGGTTTTATTTCCGGTTGGATTGCAGGCTCGTTAAGAATAGTCCTCAGTATTTCTTGGGGGTCTTGGATTGAATGGTGTACAAAACCAAAATCGATTCCATATAGATCTTCCCAAACCTGCATATCGCTCCCGGGTTCTCTCGTGTTTGTTGTTATTGCCATTGCTGCGCTCATGATCGAAAAACTACATTGGATAGTACACCGATGAAACGAAAATGAAAATATTCTTTTACTATTTAGGCAAGATCGACTACAATCCCAAGCGTAATCCAAGTATCGTATGAAAGTAAGAAAAATTGTCATCCCAGCAGCAGGATTCGGAACACGATTCCTCCCCTACACGAAAGCTATCCCGAAAGAGATGCTACCGATCGTCGATAAGCCGGTTATCGAGTACACGGTTGAAGAAGCCATTCAAGCGGGAATAGAAGATATCATACTCGTAACGAACTACAACAAGCGGGCTATCGAAGACCACTTCGATTCAGCAAACCAAGACCTTATCAAGAACTTGGTCGATGGCGGGAAAGAGCATCTGATTCCCATGGTCAACAAAATCTCTGACGCGGCAAACTATATCTATATTAGGCAGAAAGGCCCGTACGGCAATGCAACTCCCGTGAAACTGGCGCAAAGCGTGACGAATGGCGAACCGTTCTTTGTCGTATTCGGCGACGACCTATATTTCGCGAAGCCGAAGTCTAGAATGCAGCAAATGCTCGAAGTATATGAAAAGTACAAATCTTCAGTGCTCGGCGCGGTAGAAAAACCGACGCCAACCGAAAGCGATCGCAATAAGTACGGATTCATCCAAGGCGAAGAAGTCGAGCCGGGAGTATGGAGAGTCGATAGGCTTATCGAGAAACCAGGACCCAAAGGGATTGAAACAACCAATATCGCTATCAATGCCGGATACCTGCTCACTCCCGACATTTACCCCTTCTTGAACAACCAGCAGCCTGGAACCGGCGGAGAAATGTTCTTGCCCGAAGCGATCGATCAAATGTGCCAAACCACGACGGTTTACGCGAAAGTAATCGAAAACGGCAAGTATTACGATACTGGAGATAAACTCAAGTACATGAAAACGGCTATCGAGCTTTCGCTCGATCATCCGGATATCGGCAGCGAATTCAGGGAATTCCTCAAGAATCTGTCTCTTTAATCGTTACTGATTCCGACAACACCCGTAAGGGTGTTTTTTTTATTGCCCTTCAATATAATTGCGTACATGAGAAAACTACCCGAAAAAATTATTACCGGCGTTATCGGCGTACTGCTCGTCTCTCTATTTGTGGGACTGCTCTACGTTGGCCTCGGAGGCAAAACATATACGCTGAAAGGGGGGAAGATAGAAAAGAAATCCAACTTTGCCTTCAACGAACAAATGCTCGTCAGAAGGGGAAGCACCAATTCGATAGAAGCCCAATACCTGATCTACACGTATGACGGGATTACCATCAAGAAGATAAACCCGCTCAACCGGACGGTATCCACGCTCGGCAGCATGAAGTTGACGCTTACCGAGCCCGTCTCGCTTGTCGTCTCGTCATCAAGCGATTTAGTAACCATGAAAGACGGCGGACTCTACGTTCTCATCACACCATACCCATTTGGCTGCACCAAGGAGGAAAATCTTGCTCCCGAACGATGCCAAAAGGAAATCGAATTAATAACGTCCGACTACAAGAAGTATGGGGGAATCTGGAAATTCGATTTGGAGTCAAAGAAGTTTACGCATCAGGTGAAAATGCCCGATTTCAACCACGATGAATTCAAGGAAATCTTGGAACTTGGCAAATTAGACGAAAATACCTTAACCTATGTCGTATATACTCGAGATCCGGAAGGTAAAGTCACATCGCAAAACTTTACGCTCAAGGTCTCTGGAGGCGAAGTGAAGACGTGATTTTAACCTATTAAGGCAACAGACAATCTTGTATAATTAACGGATGGGGGTGTCACCTAAAAAAACGACAGTAAAAATCTTGATCGCCGAAGATGATGTCGACGACCAACTCCTCCTGAGGCAGGCCATCGATTCTTCACATGTGCAAACCGAGCTCACGTGCGTCGAAAACGGAGAAGAGCTAATCGGTTACCTTACCAGAAAAGGAAAGTTTGCAGACAAGAAAACGTCTCCACGCCCGGATCTTATCCTGCTTGATCTCAATATGCCCAAAGTTGACGGACGAGAGGCATTGAAAGTAATCAAGCAAAATCCCGATTTGCGTCATATACCGGTTATCGTGTTTACTACTTCGCAATCAGAAGACGACATTGATACTTCGTACATGCTCGGCGTAAATTCGTATATCACCAAGCCGATGAATTTCGACGAATTGACCCACCTCATAAAAGACCTCGACGCCTATTGGTTCAAAACGGTATCCCTCCCGAAGGAAGATTAGCATTGCTTCTCCTATCTGTAATGATACAATCCACACTATATCATGTTTACGCTCGCATCAGTCCTTCACTTAACCATTTACTTGATTATCGCTCTCAGCGGACTGAATTCTTCGCTTCAAAACGTAACCGATAATCCGCAAGTTCGTATCGTTGGGAGCGTCATTGAATACAACCTTGATTCGACACCCGGCACTCCTCAACCAAGCGGTACTCCAACTCCAAGTCAAACAGTAAACGCAACCCCCTCGATTACGCCGACCCAAGCATCAAGCACGCCATCGACCGTAGCGACGCAATCGCCAACAGTCACACCAACGGCTACAGCACGACCAACGCAGGCTAATACTCCTACACAACCAACCGATATCGAATTCAGCGGAACGATCAAAGGCATAACGAACGAAAAACTCACCTTGGACACCGACAAGGGAGTTCTCGAATTCCAAATGCCGGAATCGGGCAAAATCCAAAAAGACGGGAAAAGCTCCAAACTCGAAGATATTAAGGTGGGCGATAAAGCGACGCTCAAACAAAACAATTCAGGTGACATTACCTATTTCATGGCTGCCAGTCCTTCATTTAGTCCGACTAGTTCGCCCACGCTGAAATTCTTCCTTCCGATATGCGGCTTATCGCTTGTGCTTCTCGGTTATCTCATCTACTGGCTACGATCGAACAGGAGATAGGCTTTTCCGTTTCAGCAACCCGAGAGACTCGATGTGTGGCGTGTGCGGATAGAAGTCGAAGACGTGCAAATCCATTAGCTCATACTCTTCCTTTAGCCAATTGATATCTCGCGCCTGCGATACCGGGTTGCAGCTCAGGTACACGATCGTCTCCGGTTTCTTTTCAAGCAGATTCTTAATAACTTTCTTATGCAAACCCTCGCGAGGCGGATCGAGCAGGACGACATCGGTCTCAAAAAGGCTTCCGTCTTGTATTCTTTCTGCTGGTAACGCTATCGCCTCATAGTTCCTGATGCCGTTCTGGTCTGCATTCTTATGCGACCATATTGTTGCCTCATCGACAATCTCGATGTTCGTCACCGATTCCGCTTCTTTTGCAAATTGCAGGCCGATTGCTCCGACTCCGCCATATAGTTCGAGTATTCGTTTACCGCTTGGTATCATGGTCTTCATCACATCGAGCGTTTTTTCGAACATTTCGATATTGCTCTGGAAAAACGAGTCTGGTCCGTAAACGATGATCGTATCGCCAATCCGTTCTTTAATGAAGGTTTGGCCGTTCGTAAACAAGACCGCATCGATCGACCGCATTGGAGATCGCACGTTCGAATAACCAACCACTAGATTCCCCTCGTATGATTTGAGAAGTTCGCGCAATTCTGGATGTAGCGTTTCCACATGGAGAAATAAAACGATAAGCGTCTTCTCCTCATGCCTGCTTTTCCTTACGGAAATACCTTTTATCTGATCGGCTTTCAGGTCCGATTGTTTGAGCAATTCGAGAAAATCGAGCGCGGCCTTCGTAATCGCATCGTCACCCAAACAGCAACCGTGTAGCAGGGGAATCCGCAAATTCTTCGATCCCCGGGCATAAAGCGCAAGCGCGAGCTGCCCGTCATGATCCATGACGCTGTATTCTATTTTGTTGCGATACCCATACAACGTTTCCGAACGGTGGATTGTCGGGTTAACCGAAAAACCGGCCTGTTGGGAGAAACTCGTGCTTACGATTTCTTTCTTGAGTTCTATTTGATACTCGTAATCGATCGTCTGCCACGGAGAGCATGACATATAATGATCCTCGACAGGCGTTTGCCGATGACTCGAAGGCTCCAAAACCTCTACCAGCCTTCCTTCCTCAAACGAACGTTTTGATTTGTAAATCCAGACGCGAGCTTTCTCGCCAGGGAATACGCCCATCGTATACACCCGTTTCGTCCCATTCAAGCCAACCGCTTTACCTTCGGGGACAATCTTATCGAACGTTATTTCTTGCATATGTTAGGGATGATAGAGGTTAGTGGGTTAGCTGGCTAGGTGGAGGGTGGTGGGCTGGTGGGCTGGTGGGCTGGTTTTGGGCGGATATAGTATTTGTGTGGTATACTATATATGGTAATGTAACTATTACCTGAAAGGAAAGTCTGTAGGACGACATAAAGTTATCCTGGCATCAAACACTCCCCACGATATTACGCTTTATGGCATTAGCCTAGAGGCAAGCTCATGAAAACGAAAATCAAAGGGTTTATTTTCGGAATACTGCTTTATGTACTATTTCTCCCGGTAACATGGGTACGAGCAGCGGTTACATCAACCGTTATCGTTCTTCAGGAGAGAATCGTAGAGCCGGTATTATTGCCGAAAATTTCCCTCAAATCACCTGTCGAGCCAGTGGTTGAAGCTAACACCAAGGTAGCCGTACCGCAACCCCAACAAATTCCTCAAGCTCAGCCCGCTGTTGTCGCCAACAATAACGATGACATTGGGTATATCAAGCGAAGGATTTGTGAAGTATTCGGTAAAGAATGCTCGAATGCCCTGATTATCGCCGAACACGAGTCGGGATTCAGGAATCGAGTAGTTTCGAGAACGAACGACTATGGATTGTTCCAGCTCAACTGCAGGTGGCAGGGTAGAAGGGTAGGCTACAACTGTAGCAGATTCTTCGACATGGAAACCAACTTGAGAATAGCTAAACAGATATTCGACGAACAAGGATGGAATCCGTGGACGACTAAGAAGTTTCTTAAGTCGTACTAATAAAGGACCTCGAAAGAGGTCCTTATTTTTTTGCTAGATCTGCCTGCTTTTGCGTGAGGGGAAATTAAGCGGGATAAACGGTTTGCCTTCAACAGATTCAAGTATACGTACGATCGATGATTTCATATCCGAGTCGTTTTCGGCTTCACGATCACCGATTACCAAAAAATGGGGAATAAGATCTTGGTGAGCTTCCCGTATTTTCTTTCCGACGCTTTCAGATCGATCGTCAATATCGATTCTCAGCTGATGCCGATATTCCGAGACAATCTCTTCGCACTTTGCCACGAAGCTGTCATTTACGGGCAACAAGCGCAATTGTACCGGCGATAGCCAGAGCGGCATCGAATCCTTGAAATTATCGAAAATAGCATACAGAAATCGTTCGATCCCCCCCGGAACCGCCGCATGTATTATTACCGGATGTTTATTCTCGTTTCCATCTCGATACGAAATTCCCAATCGAGGTGCGTTGCCGATATCGATTTGTATACACGCAATTTCGCGCGACTGCCCCAATTTATCGATAATTTTGTAATCGACGTTCAGTACCCAATAGAACTCCTTATTGTCTTCTCGTATTTGCACAATAATATCTTTGCCTGCGTTGCGTGCGATGTCGCAAAGCTCGCTCCGATACTTTTCGTAGTTTTCGACTGAAGATACTTCCGCAGAGATATAGACTTCCCGGTTTATTTCTTTCATGCCTTTCATTATTTGCCGTTCTATGGCCGGATACCACTTGAACGCCTCATCGATATCCTTGAAATACGGATGGAGATCGGGCATAAAGAATCTGCGTTGACGGTACAGCAGCATGCACTCGCCGCTTTGTTCATACCGGTAGCAATCGGAAATTGAAAAGTGCCCGTACGGCAGCTGGTCTGCATTAGCGTTGCCTTTGCCGCTTAGGTTAAATTGCGGGTAACTCGCATCGTAGCTCATGATTGCTTTACGACTCCCCATATTGATATTAAAGAGCCTATCACCGAACAGGGAGGCATAAGCCTGCACTTCCGGGTGCGACATATCCCAAATATTCGATCCGCGAACTCGAAGGATTGGAAAGCCAATATTTTGGACGAGATCTTCTGCGTACATCATAAGAAGCTGCATAATCAATTCGGCCTTGTAGTTATATTGCACGAGGCCCGCGCCTGCGTGCTCTTCCCATGAGAACCCGTACTTCCTGCAGATCGCAAGATAATCCGGAGCTTTATTTATGTCGGCAACCTTTTTGTAGACCTCAGCTTCGATGAAGCGTTTGAATGACTGGTCGTTGGACGAGAGATAGTACTCGTCGAGGTCGTGTTCGATGCCGTTTTGGTTTATTATTTTGTTTTGCATGTGTGTGTAGTTGGTTAGCTAGTTAGCTAGTTAGCTGGTTAGCTGGTTGGCTGGTTGGCTGGTTGGTGGGTTAGGAGGTTGGGAATAGAAAAACCTCCTGACTGTCACGAGGTTGGTGGATTTATATAAGCATGGATCACCTGACAGCCGTAAGCGTGGCTGTCGTCGTGACCTGCGACTTATAAAATCCTCTGAGATTCATATACAATATTGTACCATTTAACCATTTTTTCCGCTTCCATGAAACTAGATTTCGAAGACAAAGAATACGAAGGCGTCACATTCAAGGACGAATTTATAACTGAAGAGGTATTTGCCAATTGCACTTTTAAGAATTGCAGGTTCGTACATTGCACGCTTTTCAAGTGCAATTTCAAGCACTGCGCCTTTATCTCGAATACATTCGAACGGTGCGATATCAGCGTATGCAGTTTTAAAGAATCCCGTGTCGAGAAAATGACGCTTATCAAGACGAAGGCTGTCGGCATCGATTGGTCGGGGAAATTCAAGTATAAGCTCGAAATCAATTTCGAGGGCTGCGTCATAAACCTCAGCAGTTTCGCGGAGGTGACGCTTAAGAACTTTATATTGAAAGACTGCACTGCGCACGATTGTGATTTCCAAGATGCATCCGCACCAAAGGGAAATTTCACTGGTACCGACCTGAAAGGTTCGCAATTCCTGCGGACTGATTTACGGGAAGCAAATTTCACGAATGCGCGAAATTACATTATAAATCCGCTTACCAACAAAATTGCAAAAGGAACCTATTCGGTTCCTGATGCTTACAGTTTCCTGGATCTACTGGGGATTAATCTTGTTGAGTAATTACCTGGCCAATAATTCTTGGGCTTGGTAATCGCTAATTCCCAATAGCCTCGCGACGCGCTTAAATGTTGGAGGGTGGGTGGAGAAGAGCGATAGCCAGCTTTTATTCTTAAACGGGTTTTGAATATACAGGGGCGACAGCGACGGGTTAACGTTCATCGGGACTTGAGCAACATACTGCTCGATTTTAGATAACGCACCGGCAAGCGCGCGAGGATCAGCGAATTCCTTTGCGGCATCGTCCGCAGCATATTCGCGCGATCGCGAAATGGCAAGCTGGATAATAGTCGCCGTAATCGGTGCCAAGAGCAATACGAGAAGCTGGGCGAATGGATTGGAATCTTCACGGTCTCGCCCGCCGCCGAACCACATCGCAAGTTGGGCAAGACTGGAAATCGCTCCGGCGATAACTGCCGCAACTGTCACGAGCAAAACATCACGATGCTTTACATGCCCCAACTCGTGAGCCAAAACAGCTCGCAGCTCATTTCGATCGAGTACTTGGAGAATTCCCGCGGTAACAGCAACGGCGGCATGCTTCGGGTTTCTGCCGGTAGCGAAAGCATTAGGTTGCATCTCCGGACTGAGATGTATGCTGGGCATAGGCAAGTTCATCCTAGACGCCAAGTCACGCACGTCAGCATATAAATCCGGTGCTTCCTGTTCGGAAATCGGTCGAGCATGAGCCATCGCCAATGCGATTTTATCGCTGAACCAATACGACCCGAGATTCATGACGAGCGATATGATGAAAAACAGGTAAGCTCCAGCCTTCCCGCCAATCATGTAGCCTACGACGATTAATAAGGCAGTGAGGGCAGCAAACAAAATTGTTGTCTTGAAGAATGTACTGATTCTATCCATGGTTTATCCCTTGAGTAATGCTATATTACAAGCATTTATCAGATTGTACAGGCATAATATGACGCACATATGAAAACTCAGCGGGCCAAGCGTGCGGCAACGGAACGACGATATCTCTCAGCCATGAATAGCGTGTGGGCACCATTCATCACATCAACAGAAAGATTTTCATCTGGGATATTGCTGAATGCCGATCTCAACAAATTCACTTTCAGTATGCTTCGCAGAGCGTGCCTTGCTTTTCCGCCAGCGACATCGAATACATTCTTGTTGCGCGGCAATGTCCTACCAAGAGGAAGCTCGGATGCTAACAGGGCAATCACCGGGTCATATCCTCTCGAAGCGAGAAGCACATCTACAGCCAGCGGAGCATGAAGCTGTCGGGCAAGACGCTGATATTCACCCTCAGCAAAATGATGAAACGGCACTCGAAAGTTTACCGGATTATCGATACCGTATGACCGTGCATCATTACGAAGCCAGTATTTTCCGTTCAGCGCCAAATCCACGATGATGTCCGCAATTGTTGCTATTCTGCCGGGAATTACCCACGCTTCGGCCGTTTCCGAAACTCCCTCACGAACTGCTTCAAACACAGCTGCCCAATTAGTTGAATCAGATCCCGCAAGCGCATGTAGAATGATATCTTTCGTGGTTGAAGTGGATCGTTTCATCAAATTAGGATCTTCCAGGATTCCCACCGGATCCATAAGCGTCAATCTGCTTACGCTGCTGCCGCAAATATTTTGCAGCGCGTTAGAAAACGCGAGTGCAGTACCGGTTCCGGTAGAATAGCCGCTGACCTCCATAAAATCTTGGTTTACCGGCAATACCCCGCTAAAAACTAAGTTCAGGAGCAATTCGCTTGCGATCAGCTCGCCTTCGCGTGGCATTTTCGAATAGCCCTTATCGCGAAGGCATCCGTTGGTGTTAGCGGCTAGTATGATATTACGGATATGATCTTGGCCTCCGAAAATTTCGATAGCGCTTCGAACATTGCCAAGCGCCCATGCAGACGAGGTGCCTCCGCCGAAGAAGAAAAGAGTTGAGCCATTTGGACGCAGAGGTATCTCTAGCGCTTGAAAAAGAATCTTCCCATAGCCCTCGGTAGAATACAGTGCCCTGTATTCAGTACCGGTAACGACGCCTAGGCTAGTTTGGTACGAAGACAATTCCTCATCCACCGTATGCAGTTCTGGAATCGGGCTTGAACGAGACATACACGATTATACTATGTTTATTGATACTGGAAGATCGAGAGTCTACAATCAGCTATGATTATAATTACTACCGGTTCTGCCTATACCGATATCGATTCGTATGCCTGCTGTATTGCGTACGCTGATTTTCTGAATTTTCAAGGTAGCGAAGCGGTTGCCGTTTTGCCTGGACCTCTCAACAGCAGCGTTACCGAACAGGTGCGCGCACTAGGCGGTACGTATTATAGCGAACTTCCTGATGATCTGGATAAAGAATCCTTGAGATTCGTAATCCAGGATATCTCAGATCCGACCTATGTCGCGCCTTTTGTACGTACATCCAGCGTGATAGAGCTTTTCGATCACCATTTCGGCCACGAACGGGATTGGGACGCGTTCGGTACGAAAGTTCACATCGAAGAAATCGGAGCCTGCGCTACGCTCGTATACGAAACGATTGCAGGTCCGCATGCGAACCATGAGATGCTGCTGCTTTTGTATACGGCTATCATATCGAACACCCTGAACTTGCGGGCAAGCGTTACAACCGACCGCGATCGGGCTGCACTCGAGGAAATCGAGGCTCAGGTCAGTATACCGCCCCATTGGAAAGAGACGTATTTCAAGGAGTACCAACGAGCCTTTTTCGAAAATACCACTGAAGCCGTAATGAACGATACAAAATCGCTCGACATAAACGGGACGGCATTTACGATAAGCCAAGTCGAATTATGGGAGTCATCGGAATTCATGAAAGAAAAGGAAAAAGATCTGATGAAGCTCTCGAACGGATATGAGAACTACTTTCTTACCAGTCCGAGCATCGGGGAGGGGATAAACTATATATTTTGCGCCGATCAATCGCTTCGGGAAATCTTGAACCAAACGATTGGCGCAAAGTTCGAAGGGAACATCGGTAAAACGCAAAAATTACTCTTGCGAAAGGAAATTATTCGAGATCTCAAGAACCGTTAGCTACTCATCCGTCATTTTGTCGAGTACGTTTCTGATGAGCGCGCCAATAATACCGTACAGGAACATGGCGGCCAACGTAGTGAACTCGAGCGAAAACCTCCCCAAATTGATGGAAGGAAATATTCCGTAAAACGGCTGGAGGAAATAGGAACTGTTTGCATAAATCCAGCCCACAAAAGGTACGTCGCCGGAAATGCCCAAAAATTTAAAGAGGAACCTGAACCCGAGGACGAATTCAATGAACCCAAAGACGAAGCTCACGAGTAGCGCTACGATATCCATGATCTATGATACAACTATGTAGTAAATTGAGTATACTCTTGTATACTGTATTACATATGGATTTCATTACGGCAAAAGTACAGTTGCTTGCAAGCCTCCCGACAATCATCATCGTCGCACTTCTCGTATTCCTCATCTTCAAGGTAGTCATGAAGACAATCGTCAAAGTCATACTGATTGCCTTCGTTATCGTGCTTGCCCTCTTCTTTTGGCAAACGATCAGGATGAACCTCCAGAATCGGTTCGGCTTGGTTGATAAAACCCAAGTTCAAAATCAGTCGAACTGAACGGCCGGTTTTGTTTACTTATACGTTCTACTCTAATAGAATATCCTATGCCTTTAGCATCAAAGATACGTCCTTCCACATTAGAAACGTATATCGGGCAAGAACGGATGGTTGGCCTTAACGGTCCGCTGCGCAAACTAATCGAATCGGGGCAGATACCAAGCATGGTGTTTTGGGGACCTCCCGCAAGCGGCAAAACAACGCTCGCAGAAATTATCGCACAAAACGTAGATGCCGATTTCGTTAGGCTCTCGGCGGTCACCGACGGGAAAGCCGAGCTCAAGAAAATCCTCCAGCTCGCAAAAGAAAACAAACGGGTCGGTAAGCAAACGATACTTTTCATAGATGAAATCCATCGATGGAATAAAGCTCAACAGGATGCATTGCTTCCCTACGTCGAAAACGGCGACATAACGTTAATCGGAGCGACAACTGAAAACCCAAGCTTCAGCATCATCTCGCCTCTTTTGTCACGATCGAGGATCTTCGTATTCGACCAGCATACTCCCGAAAACATCAAGACAGCTCTTCTGCGAGGTCTGCAGGCACTCGACAAAGAAGCCGACGATGAAGCGCTCACGTTGCTGTCAGAAGTAAGCAACGGCGATCTCCGGTTCGGGCTCAATAGCTTGGAAATAGCCGCTAATTTGGCCGGAGAGGGGAGAATAACGAGAGATATCGTCGAGAACGCAATCCAAAAATTCCTGAGATACGACAAGAACGGGGAAGAGCATTACAATATCATTTCCGCGGTCCATAAGAGCATGAGAAGCAGCAATCCGACAGCCGCCGTCTATTGGGTCATGCGAATGCTCCAGGCAGGCGACGACCCGCTCTATGTCGCCCGGCGTCTCTTGCGGTTCGCAAGCGAGGATATCGGCAACGCGAACCCGAACGCATTACTGCTCGCAAACCAAGTATACGACGCATGCTCGAAGCTCGGCATGCCGGAGTGCAATACCGCCTTGGTACAGTTGGCCGAATACCTCGCTAACTCGAAAAAAGACAATCGAGCCTACGTTGCGGTAGCAAAGGCCCAAGAAGATATCGTCAAGTTCGGCAACTTGCCCGTCCCGCTTCACATGCGAAACGCTCCGACGAAATTCATGAAAGATATCGGATACGGCAAGGGATACGAATACGACCACGATCTACCCGGCAAAAAGTCTGAACAGCAGTGCATGCCTGATGAATTGAAAAACAGAAACTACTTCGACTAGCGGATATCTGCAACATTTCGGACAAGCGATACCGTCTGGGTAATCGGCTCGGAGTCCAAACCGAATACTGCATCGGTTTGTGGAGTCCATATCGGTTCGGCGTACGGGTGGTACATTCGGGCATACTCGATTAGACCGGAAGCGAGAAGCGGATTGAGCGATCCGCTTTCCGGCAGGTACCTCCCAGTACTCGTCTCAAACGGTATGCCGACCGTAAAACCTAATGCGCGGCTCAATTGGTATGCGGCAGTGGTATAGCACATGACGGCGAATCCAAACGGATACATCTCTCCTTCTTGGGGGAAGTGAGAAATGTCATGCATGTATTGGATCCCTTCGGGTTGTCGCGGAACAGTTACGACGAACGTCGTATTCGCGTTTGCCAGAATAAATGCCTCGGGCTTGAGCGCAAAAGGTCCCGCGGTAGTTGTAAGCTGCGCTAGATGATCTTCCGAAATTCCTGCATGTTCCAGAAGGGTATTCATATGGATTGCGGCAGCAGGCTTCAGTTTGGGATACGGATCTCCAATGCTCCAATCAGGCTTGACCAAGCGGTATGATGCGCCTGCTTTATATTCAAGCATAGTGCCGGGGAATACGAATGTCGTCATGATACATAGTATAGCAAAATATATATCTTCATTAAGGGTTGACATACTGAAAATTCGATATACTATATCGGCACATGAACAGTAGAATCTTATCCTTAGCCGCCCTCATCCCAGTATTGGGATCCCTAGTCGTACTCTCACCCCGCTCCTATGCCGCGACAAACCTTATTTACAATCCATCTGCTGAAACACGCGACGCTTCTCGCAATACCGTAGGCTGGCAACAGTTCGTCAGCGGCAACGGAAATGTTCAGTTCCTCAACACGTCAAACAACTCTCAGGAGGGCGCGCGGAATCTCTTCGTTGAAATCAAGAACAGCAAGATAACGACGGCAGCGTGGTATTTCAACCCGGTAGCCGTTAAGCCCAATACCACCTACGTGTATTCGAACTACTACCGCGGAGGTATCGTCTCCCAGATAATTCTGGCAGAGCAGAACGGCCAAAATGTCGTAACGAGGACCACGCTCGCGACCTTGCCCCATAGCGGCGACTGGAAGAAAGCCTCATACTCGTTTACGACGAAGGCGGATACGAAATCCCTTACCGTCTACCAGCAGATCTACACGAAAGGGAATATCCATACCGACAACTATTCCTTGACTGAGCAGGCTACGACGCCGACTCCAACGCCAACCGCAACGCCCACCCTGACAACGACGCCTACGAACACGCCTACACCAACAAGTACTCCAACAGCCACGCCGACTCCAACCCAAACTCCGACTCCCACCGCAACGCCATCGCCTTCGCCAACTCCTTCCCCGACGCCTACGCCTACGTTAAGCTCTATCGTTTCGATCACCCTTGATGATGGATACTATTCCCAGTACCAATACGGATTGCCGGTCATCAAGAAATACGGCTTCCCAACCACGCAATTTATCATCTCGGGCAATATCGGCTGGTCAGGCTATATGAATGTCGACCAAATCAAGGAATGGCAGGGCAGTGGAGCAGAAATAGGCTCCCATACCGTACATCACGCGCATCTTACCCAGATAGCGCCCGACCAGCTCGAGTACGAGCTTTCCCAATCCCAAAAGGACCTGCAAGCGATGTTTAACGTACCGGTACAGAACTTCTGCATCCCGTTCAGCGAGTACAACGACACGGTAGTCTCTTCCATTCAGAAATATTACCGATCGAGCAGGACTTCGTCAGGCGGCTACAATGTATCCAGCACCGCTAACAAGTACCTACTCAAATCGAACGGGATAAACATCGATACGACAAACGAGCAAGTCCAGGCATGGATCGACTACGCTAAAACACACAACGTATGGCTCATTCTCCGATACCATAGGATCGATCCTACGAGCACCGACAGCATTACGGTACGTCCTGAGAACTTCGATATACAAATGTCGGCGCTAAAGAATAGCGGACTGAAAGTATTGACGGTAAACGATGCGCTCAACCAGCTCGGTCTCTAGACCGAGCCTGGCTTAATACACGACAATTGCCGTGTTTCCGTAAAACCGCCACAGGTCTTTGAAGCGTTGGATGTCGTAATACGCATAATGGTTGTCCCAGCGGTCAGCCCATGGGTCGTCGACAATAATTTGTTGCGGGTCGTTGATATCGCCTTTATACCCGACGACGATCGCCGAGTGCATGCCTTCCACTCCGTTGAATTCGACGACATTGCCGTTAGCGTCATATGTTTTCCAGGATAGTATATCGGCGCTTACGTATCCGTTTTGCCACCAGAGAATAACAGGGTTGTCGCGATCCACCTCCTTAAGCAAGTCAGCCAAGTTCCAGTCATGCTTGACCTCCGATTTTCGGAATTTGCTGATGTATTGGTTGATCGGATCCCAATGAACGCCGTATCCGTCAGATTTATCGCCGCCATACTCGCCATAGATATTCCCGACATAACCGAGATTCGGGTTTCCCCAAAAACCATTTTCCTTCTTGATCGTTTGCTTGGGCAGTGCATCGTAAATCTCCATCGGCTTCACATTGACTCCCCGATATTGCAAAACGATAGCCGCAGCAGTTACGTTGCAAGCAAATTCGGCTTCTTGGTTGATGACCTTGAGCTTTAAGAAAGTCTCGTCTCCATTATGGAGCGGAAATGTAGAAGGAGTCGGAATCGTTGTGGGCGTCGGCGTAACATTCGCAAGACGGGAGGTTTCAGGCAGTTCGTTTCTTGTAACGGTGCCGAGGACGGAAGGGATCTTTATCTCGTTGCCGAATCTCGCGAAAGCCAGCACGGAAACGATAACCAAAAACAACAAGAAGAAGGGGAGCCGGGATTGAACTTTTTTCTGTTTATATGAACGGGAATACGCATTCATGATGTTGGCAACTTTACCAAAAAAGCGCCTAGGGTTCAAAGAAATCCATCAACTCGAACTGAGACTTTACCGCCTTCCAAACGGCTTTTTCATCCTCATCCGCATCCTCGTAAAGGGGGATGGCGTACTTCTTGAGAATGGACATTTCGTATTCGATCGACTTGTAGTACGACTTCTTTAGAACGCTCTTGGAGCGCTCGCGACGCTTGGTTCGGATAGCAAGCAGTCCCTTCATAATCTGCTTTTTGTCGTTATCACGCAAAGCCTGATTGAATTTCTTTAAATCCTCGGTTGACGATTCGATCCCGTTCCAATCGTCCGTTAATTTAATTTTGGCGAAAAAACTCATATAATATGTATCTATAATGTAATTATTTGCAGATTACGTTACATCTTTAACAGGTATATATGATGAAATGCATCGTTACTTAATGGAAAAATCTAAACCAAAACAAACCAATATGAAAAAATCGAAAGTTCTAGTTGTTGAGGATGAAAGTATTATTGCAATCGATATCCAGAATCAACTGCAAAGTCTCGGCTATGAAGTAGGGGACATCGTTTCAAGCGGCGTCGAGGCTGTCGACAAAGCCGGCGATCTTCTGCCGGACGTCATACTCATGGATATCATGCTAAAGGGCGAAATGGACGGTATACAAGCTGCCCAAAGGATACGAGAGCAGTACAATATCCCCGTCATCTTCGTTACCGCATACTCCGACCAAAAAACTTTGACGCGTGCAAAGATCACCGAGCCGTTCGGCTACCTGCTTAAGCCATTCGAAGAGCGCTCTTTGCATACGACTATAGAAATTGCGCTGTACAAACATAAAGCTGAGCAGAAAATAAACACGCTCGCATACTACGATACCCTAACCGGACTTCCGAACAGGACTTCTTTTTTTGAAGACCTTGAGAAGCACACGAAAGAAGCAACGAAAGATGGGCTCAAAAGCGCCGTCCTTTTCATCGATATGGATCGCTTCAAGAACGTGAACGACTCGCTCGGCCACAATATCGGCGACATGCTGCTGAAGGAAGTGGGCAAAAGGCTAAAAGAAATCGTAAACGACAATATCTCCGTTTACCGTCTGGGCGGCGACGAGTTCACTGTCATCGTGCACGAAATAGAGACGCGAAGCGATGCGGCTGCCGTTGCGAAAGACCTGCTCGAGCGCCTCTCGAGAACGTACTATATCAACGATTACGTTCTCGACATCACTCCTTCTATCGGTATAGCAGTGTACCCGACGCACTCGGACTCGCCGGACTTCCTCATAACCTTCGCAGACGCAGCCATGTACCGGGCGAAGAAGAAAGGCGGCAATACCTACAAGTTTTATACATCGAGGCTCCATGACCAGTACAATGAACGCCTCATGGTAGAAACCCACTTGAGAAAGGCTCTCGAGAATAACGAATTCCAAGTCTTCTACCAGCCGAAGATCGATCTATCGACCCGAGAAATCGTCGGCATGGAAGCATTGCTCCGCTGGGAAAACCCCGTTCTCGGCCTCGTCTATCCCGAAGACTTTATTCCGATAGCTGAAGAAAGCGGAATAATATTGGAAATCGGGAAGTGGGTGCTCGACACCGTATGCAAGCAAACGAAATACCTGCAAGACAAAAAGTACCCGAAAACGAGGGTATCGGTCAATATTTCGTTCTGCGAGTTCAATAAAGATCTCGTAACCTCAATTAAAGACATTTTGGATGCCAACGAATACGATCCGTCTTACCTCGAACTCGAAATAACGGAAAATATTGCCATGCGCAAACTGTACCTGTCGCTCAAGACGCTCAAGGAACTTCACGATATGGGAGTTTCTATCGCTCTCGACGACTTCGGTACGGGATATTCGTCGCTCAGCTACCTCCAACTGCTTCCGATCTCGACGCTGAAAATCGACAAACGCTTTATCCAAGACATTACGGTCAACCCGAGAGACAAGGGTATCGTTCAAGCAATCATTCTCATGGGCCATAGCCTTGGGCTTACCGTCATTGCTGAAGGCGTGGAGACGGACGAGCAAATAGAACTGTTGAGGCAACTAGAATGCGACCAAATTCAAGGTTACTTCCTTAGCTATCCGTTGCCCTCGGAAATAATCAATAAATTTATGTAATACCGGAATACGGTATATTGTTCCATCATGAACGATTTAGACGAGAAAGCGATGCGAGCTGCCATTAAGCTCTCATTCGAAAAAATGAACGAAGGAAACGGTGGGCCTTTCGGCTGCATCATCGCGAGAGATGGCGAGATCATCGCCGAAGGCTATAACCGCGTTACATCAACAAACGACCCTACTGCGCACGGAGAGATTGTCGCAATACGCGAAGCGTGCAAAAAATTAGGGACATTCTCCTTGGAAGGTTGTGTACTCTATACCTCCTGCGAGCCGTGTCCCATGTGCCTATCGGCAATTTACTGGGCGCGCATTTCTAAAGTATTTTACGCAAACACCAGGAAAGACGCTGCAGGAATTGGATTCGACGATGACTTCATATACCGCGAAATTCCGCTCGATATAAACGACCGAAGCGTTCCAATGGAGCAAATCCTCCATGAAGAAGCGCTCCCGGCATTTAAGGCGTGGGAGGACAAACCTGATAAAGTGAGATATTAATTGAACTTGATATCCATCAACACGTTTAGGAGCTTTTCGAGCTGCATCCCGAGAAGGAGCGCCGCAAGTCCTAAGCCCAGCACGACCATAACGATATCGACGAACCGGTTATGGATTTCAGCCTCGCGCAGGGTCCAGAAGCTTAGTTCTGCTGTGTGCAAAGCCGTTTTTCGTTCACGAATCCTTTTGGCAGTTTGAGGTTTCATAGTATTTTTCTTGGCTTGCGCATTCTTTGGAGATTTTGTTGGTTTCATGCGGTTCAAGTTACATAATTATACCACGGAAAGCCCATAGTAGTCATAGTCTGTTGTATATAACGATTACAGAGTAACGCGCAAAGACTACACGATTGGATACTTAATCCACACTGCTATGTCAAAAACGTACAATAAGGTCAAAGTTATTTTCCAACAGGTTATTCCAACACCTGCGATCTCCAACTACATCAATAAGCGACTCAGGCTGCCAGCGCTTGCGAAAGTTGATACCGTCGAATGCCATATAAGCAAACGCTCAAATAAAGGATCTCGAAAATTTTCCGTACGGTTTATGCTTGTCATTAACGGAGCAAAAATGTTCTTTCATGAAAAAGGCAATAACATATACCATATGATCGATTCGATCATTAAAAAGCTTCGCAATCAGTTTACGGCAATAACATCCAGTAATTCTGAGATAAACCCATCCGTATAACATTCCATAGAAGACAAAAAAGAAGAGTCCTTATCGGACTCTTCTTGCTTTGCATAACCCCGCTTAAGGGTGATTGACATAGAAAATAATGTCAGTGTCGGTAAAACTATGCGTACCGTGAACTTTGATAGTCAAATTACCTTCAGCAATATTTGCTGGGATCTTCCACGATGAGTTGTTTACCTTTCCCAAATTGTCAGCGGTGAACTCTACCAATGCATCGGGGCCGGTTTTGTCGGTTCGAATTTGTACGACTTCACCGGGGAGGAATCCTGACCCGATAACTTGGACTTGCGTTCCGGGAGCACCGGCATACGTATTGAGCTCAACCGAAACGTATATAGCGGGCTGGGTAAACGTCGTCGATGCAGAAGCGCCAGAAGAGACTCCTGTTGCCGTCACCGTCTTTTGGCCCGCAGCAGCGTACGGAACATTCGTATTGAGACTGACTGAACCGGATGCGGATGCCTGCTTCGTCCCAAAATCTGAGTCGCCGAACATTATCTTGACGAGCTCGTTGGAGGCGAAACCGGATGCGGTAATCTTGATCGGGGTTCCGCCAATGGCATAGTATTTGTCTAGGCTGATCGCCGCATTGAACGATGCAAGGCTAATGTCGAGCGAGAATGTAGTTGCACTAAGATTACCGTAGAACTCGAAGTGGGCGGGTACGGTGCCGAACGGAAGGGTAATGGCCTGCGATGCAAACTTGCCGTAACCGTCTGCGGTAGCTTCAGCCAGGACTGTATTGCCAAGCTTGATCGAGATTATCTCGCCTGCAACGTAGCCCGTGCCCTTGAACGTTACGGGAGTTCCCGGAGTACCGTAGTATGTGGATGCCGTTACGTTTGGCGTAAATGGCGCCACGGAAATTTGTATCGATGCGGTAGCCTTGCTCGTCATGCCGGTCAAGAGGATCGTAATAGACTCTTTCGTGCCGTACGGTATGGTAACCGGTACTGTAGGCGTATTTCCCTTCTTATCCGTATCGGCTTCTACGCTAAAGGTACCTGCGGTGATCTTAACTTTTTCGTTGGGGGAGAACCCTGTTCCGGTTACATTCACTTTCGTTCCGGGAAGCGCGTAGTAGTTGTCTGCGGTTGCATTGGTATTGAAAGGAGCGATCGTTATCGTGAGGGATGCGTTGGTATGGCTCGAGTGGCCGGTCAAGTTGAATTCCTGCGATCCGGACAAGCCGAACGGAATCGTGTACGAGTTCGGCAGAAGTGCACCCTTGCTATCGGCATGGAACGTAGCGACTTGCGTCAGGCCAAGCTTGAACTCGACATCCTCATTTGCGGCATACCCGTTTCCTGAGAATGAAATCGTATTGCCAGGCTGAACGAAATAGCTGCTCGCCGTTACGGAAGGCATATATCCCGCGACGTAGATGCTGATGGAAGCGTTAGCGTGCGTCTTGACTCCCGTAAAGTTGTACTCGTGGTTGCCGACATAGTCGAACGGAATGTAATAGGTATTTTCGATAAGATTGCCCATAGCATCCGTATGGATCGTGCCGACCGGCGTCAAGCCGACCTTGAACTGAACATCTTCGAATGGTGCATAGCCGCCTCCGGTAAAGATAATCTTTGTTCCCGCCAAAACGTAGTAGCTTGTTGCTCCGACGACCGGATTGTACTGCCCTACGTTCAACGTTAGCTTACCGTTAACGTGGCTTACCGAACCGGTAAGGTTGAAATCTTGCGAAGCCGGCAATCCGTATGGCATCGTATACGTATTAGCCTTCAGCATACCCGAAGCGTCCGTTTTCAAAAGCGCTACTTCCTTGAATCCGAGCTTGAGCTGTACATCCTCGTTAGGCGCAAAGGGTCCGCCGCTAAACGACACCGTTGATCCGGGCAGGACGAAAAACTTGCTTGCGGTGATATTTGGCTGGAAGTCGCCAACTGGAAGTGACAATTCGGAAACGGCAAGGCTTGTTTCGCCGACTCCTTGAACGATCATCGCAGCACCGGCATCGAAAGGTATTACTATCGACGGCGAGGTAAAGGCGCCTTCTGAATTCGCGTTAGTCGTTGCGACAATTTTATCGTTGATCTTTACGAAAATTTTCTCTCCAGCCAGGTACCCGTCGCCGCTTACCGTGAATGTCCCGCCATGTTGTAGGAAATAATCGGATGGAGTGATATGCGTGTCGAACTTACCAACGCTGAGCGGGATATCGACTGCCTGCATGCTTTTGTCTCCGATGAGATGAAAAACCATCTCGGCCCCTTGCCTGCTGTATGGAATCCAAATTGCTCCATCTGCTTTGAATGAGCCGTCTGCCTTTGCCTTGAACGTCGTGGTTGGAAGACCGTCCTTGTTGATAAATACGGATACGGTTTCGTTTGGTGCATACCCGGTCCCGTTGAACTTGAGGACTTGTCCTGGCGTCAAGAAATACGAAGTAGGCGATGCATTTGGCGTGTATTTTCCGATGTCGACGTACGTAGAACATTCCGCATAGCTCTTTTCTCCTTTCAGTCGGAACGTATGGCCAGCTCCCATAAACTCCTTAGGGATGATGATGGTGCCGGCATTAGAGAAGCTGCCGATGCCGTTCGCGGAGAATGCAAGCAACGCCTTAGGGTTTTCGCCTTCGAATAGGTCAATCGTTTCATTAACGGCATATCCGGAGCCGTTAAAGCTCAACGCTTCTCCGGGAAGCAGGTAATAGGGAGACGGGGAACAGCTCGGATAGAAACCGCTGATGTAGAAGTAGTCGATTGCGCTGGCATTGGAAGAAAGTCCTTTCCCTACGACGTTGTACGTTGCGGCAGGTACATTGGGTACCATAATCCAAGCATCGGTGAACGCTCCCTTGGAATCGGCAAGCAAAACGCCGGAGCTTGATTCGAGCGAGACTTTAACTTTCTCGTTTGGAGCGAATCCGGCTCCTTCGACTCGTATCATGCTGTACGGCGAGTTGGTCGTGTAGACAGCCTTTACGGTTGGCGTGAAAGGCGTAACGTAGTAGCTATTGGTAGCCGCCTCGAAATTCGTGATCCCTTGTATTGCAAGCGGACCTTCGGGAGCATTAAGTGGAATGTGCACCTTTACAGGACCAACTTTGCCTTCTGCATCGGTGGTGGAGTAGGAGACTTCATTCGGGTCCGGCTCCGTATTGCCGATTCGCGCGAAGAGCGATATCGGGGCATTCGGCGTATATCCGCCTCCGGAAACCATAATGGTTTTCCCGGGCATGCCGGTAAATGTATCGAGGGTTAGCCATGCGGAATTTGCAGCAAAGCTTTTGAGCGTGAATGTTCCGACTACCGCAGCGAATGCAAAAAATATTGCTGCGGTCTTACGGATGACAAGCGAGAGTTTACGTTTCATCGGTAGTTATATGAGATATATTTTCGCGTGCGTATAGTTTCATGCTTACGCGCGGACTCTATCTGAATTGCAGAGTACCAAATTTATCGTTCGTTTTCAACGCAACAAATGTTATAAGACTTTTCACGCGAAATGATGCTTGAAAAAAAATTCAAGCGCCAGCTTCGCGTAATGAGCAACCTTACCGAATATCACCGTTTGCTTGTTCCCGTCCGTAGAAATCAGGAATCCTGTCCTTCCCGCATCGAGCATGAATAACGTCTTTAAACCGTCGGTAAACTTTGCACGCATTTCTCGAGATTCGATGCGCGCCTGTATATTTTTTGAAGCGGTCTTTGCCATAATCTCAGCAATTCTGCCTTGCTTAACGTAAAAAGATGGGCAATCCCCATAGTACGTCGCGTCGCCCACGGCGAAACAATTATCTGAACCCCTTACTTGGGTAGTTGATTCAATTTCAATAAACCCCTGTTCGTTCATTGGTATATCGGTCTGGATACCAAGTCCGTTGGATTCCATTCCTGGCAGCATGATGCTGCAATCGGCTGCGTATTCGCTATTGTCGCTAAACCGTACGATCCCGTCGTCAAACACGACCTTCGGGTCGATCCTGAGCTCGATATCCTTACGTTTCATGAGATCGAATACCTTTTTGGCACATCGGGAACCGATAAATCTTTCCAGCGAATCAACCGATGGGATATGGAAAACGATCGTAAAATTTTGGCGAACGCTTTCTTGCCGAAGCAGATCGTCGATATTCAGTACGATTTCGCATGCGGGTCCAGCTCTCAGCATAGAAGGATCGCTTTCGGCCAAACCGTAGCCTACCGTTATCACGCCAGCGCCTTTCCGTATGCACTCGAAGATAGCATCGCGGGCAGCGACTGCCTCACCGGGAGAAGAGCATAGTGAGAAGTACCTCCGTCTATCGGAAGCGGGGCGTCTCGCACCCAGCGCGACAACCAGATAGTCGTAGGTAATCGATTTTGATTCCAAGAACACCCGGTTTTCCGAAGTCTGAATTCGTGCGACTCGTTCGATCAGGTACGTAAACGTATGCTTTTTCGCGACCTTGGATAGCGGAATCTCTAAATCTTCCGGAGTTCTTCTTCCGACTGGTATCCAAATGGAGAATGGGTATAGGTAGAGGTTTTCCTTTTCGCTCACCAGAAGGACTTCGTATTCCTTCCGATCCAATACTTTCGAGAGACGGATAGCGGCTTCTACCCCGCCAAAGCCTCCTCCCAGGACAACAACGCGTTTCATCAGTACCACAAGAATATACAGAAATTGGATTTTTTACTAATTTGTATAGTATAGTAAAGATATGAAGAGGGATTATCTCAGCTTGTTGCGGGAAAGTTTCAACTTTACGCTCAAGTACAAAATATTGTGGATTTTCGGTATCTTCCTTTCTACTGCGTCAGGTGGCGGAAATTCATTCAATTTCCCGGGCGCATCATCTCCATCCGGATCCGGTTCTAAAGGCGGCAGTCCGATACCGCCATCGACATACGACCAGGTGGACAAGTTCGTGCAGTCCCCAACGTTCTGGATCGCGGTTGCTGGAATTGTTTTGTTTGTCGTGCTTATCAGCATTCTCTTCTGGTACCTCAACAAGGTAGCGCAAACCGCCGTTGTTCGCAGCGTCGTCTACGATCAAGAGGGCGAGAGCGAGAAAATAAAGTTCAAACCGCTTTGGGGAGAAGCACGTCCGCTGCTCGGAACATTCATAAAGTACGATTTGTTGTGGCTTATCATAATCCTTCCCCTCGTATTGCTCCTGATATTTCCCGTACTCTTCGCAGCGCTGAGCAATATGCTGTATCTCCTTTTCCCGATACTTTGCATCGGCGTACCGATATTGATTATCGCCCTCGTGATAGTTGGCCAGGTAAATTCGACGGGTACTCGATTGATCATTTTGAAAGGGTATAAACCAACCGAAGCGATCGTCTATGCGTGGAATATTTTCAAGAGGGAGTGGGTCCAATACTTGCTTGCAGGTTTAGTCTTCCTCATCCCCGGCTTCATTTTCGGCGTCGCTTTGTTGGCGGTGACCTTCGTTCTCCTGCTCGTCTTCGCAATCCCCGCGCTCGTCGGCGGGCTACTGCTCAACTCAATCGGTGTCGGACTCGCCATTGGAGTCGTCATGTTGATTTTGTTCGTATTGCTGCTGGCAGCAATCAAGGCTCCGTACGCAGTCCTCTCCGAAACCTACTGGACTAAGTTCATTTTGCCGTATACCGATACGATGTAATGAGAAGAACTGCCCACACAAGATACCCCGCCCATCCTTCAAAAAGACATGCCCTCAGGAAAACGAGGAGACTCAAAGTACGCAGAAGCGTCAACGACTATCCCGTTTTCCTGATTATTCTTTTCGTCACTATTTTCTCCATATCGTTCCTTGCGATCTCGTTCCTTACCGTAGGTAACTATACGTCGCAAGAAACAACCTCGGCAGTACGTATCCTCGACAAAAATACAGTAGCGCTACCCAAAATCCCGCAAGAGGAGGAGCTGAAAGTCAATTCTAAAAAGCAATCCAAGGAGACGACAGAATACGTAAAGCGAAGAATTTGCGAAGTCTTTACCGGAAAGTATTGTAGGGAAGCGCTCATAATCGCATTACACGAATCGGGATACAATATACGCGCACGCTCAAGCGCTGGAGCCATCGGGGTAATGCAGATCCACTGCAAGTCTCATATGAAAAAGGTCAATTACGACTGCAATAAGCTTTACGACCTCGATACCAACCTGCAAATCGCCTACCAAATATTCCAGAGCCAGGGGTATTCCTGGAATGCCTGGGATACGAAAGGTTTCATCCTAAAAGGACA
Source organism: uncultured Candidatus Saccharibacteria bacterium (assembly GCA_964626735.1). Classification (GTDB taxonomy): domain Bacteria; phylum Patescibacteriota; class Dojkabacteria; order JAOAGR01; family JAOAGR01; genus CAZVIJ01. Next base: position 2,555 of record CAZVIJ010000003.1, on the reverse strand, counting down.
GTAATCGCACTTTTTCCAGCAACTGCTATAGTATAGGAAAGCGTATGTTCATTTCCATTCTCAAGAAAACCCTCGTCAACTCATTACCTTTCATGCTGGCCGTAACCGGATTAGGAGGTATTGCCTTCGGATGCGCCCAGTTCGTTATGCGTCAAAGCGCGAATGACCCGCAAACCCAAGTTGTCGCAGACTCGGTTCGATATATGAAGCAAGGGCAAGAAGTAACGTTTGCCGGCAACCAATCTTCAGTCGATGTAGAAAAAAGCTTATCGCTTTTCATGATCCAATACGACAGCAATCGCGTAGCAATGGCTTCGAGCGGTACGATCGACGGGAAAATCCCCTCGCTTCCCCTTGGCGTATTCGATGTAGCAAAGAAAAAAGGCGAGAATCGTGTCACCTGGGAACCGAAAAAAGGCGTTCGCATCGCCGCAGTAATACAATACTTTAATGGTACGAAGGAAGGATACCTGCTCGCCGGCCGTAATCTTACAGAAATCGAATCAAGAATACATAAACTTCTGGCTATGGTAACTGCTGCGACGCTTGGTCTCGACGCGCTCGTATTCCTTGCCATCCTTATTACCAATACCCTGCAGGGCAGAACTAAAAAACTCTAATGTACCAAGAAATACTTGCAACCCTTACGAGGGAAGGGATACCAGAACGGGCAGAAGTTTCAAAACGGTATTTCAAGTCGGATTCAATTGCCGAGGATGAATTCCTGGGAATACCCGTACCGAAAACACGGCAAATCGCTTCCCGATATAAGAATGTTCCGTTCCATACGATCGAGGAGTTGATCCAAAGCCCTATACATGAAGCGCGGCTCTGCGGTCTTATCATCCTCGATTTGCGTTTCGCCAAAGCAGATGAACGAACCAAACAAGAGATCGTCGAGCTGTATCTAGCCAATACATCCTACGTCAACAATTGGGATCTCGTGGATTCTTCAGCGCCCTATATTTTGGGTGCCTACCTGTATGACAAGTCGAAGCAAACCTTATACGACCTTGCAAAGTCTACTGATGTTTGGGAGCGCAGAATCGCCATCGTCGCAACTTTGCACTACGTCAAGAAATCAAACTTCGAAGAGCCGTTGAAGATATCCGAGATGCTGCTTGCCGATAAAAACCATTACATCCATAAGGCAATCGGCTGGGTCCTCAGGGAGATTTCAAAGAAAGACGCACGCATCACGAAAGAATTCCTTGCGGCACACATTGATGCGATACCGCGAATTTCTTTGCGCTATGCAATCGAACGCTTCGATGAACCTACTCGTAAGAAATATCTCGAGATGGAGAAATAGTTTCCTTAATGGCGTCGTTGATATTCCACTTTGGAGGATAGAAAAGCTCAATCGTACGATTTGACGGTTTGTATTCAGCTTTTATCCTTACCCGTGAACTCTTCAAATCGGGGAAGCGTACACGGGAGTATTTATCCAATTCGCAAAATAATCCTTGGCAATCAATAGCGTGCAGCGGTCTACCGAACAGATCTTTGAATCCAAGTCCCAATCTTTCAAACTCCGAGTTCTGTTTCTCGACCATCTGCATAATGATCCGGTAGGAGTCTTTTGCCCGCACGCTTCTGAACGCCTTCTGAATACCGCGGATGGCGCCCGGTCCAGCGCACGTAAAGTCGTTCTCATCGAAATCGAAAACTTCCGAATAGTTCAAATCGATTGCCATCTGGTAGGCCATGAAGTTTCCGAGCAGCGGGTACGATTTCAGTGCGCTAAAAAGTTCCCCGAGCGAGCGTGATGAAAGCAATCCTACCATTGACGAATGTTGGTTGATCGACTCAATGAGCTTTAAGTGGTTGAGGTACTTTCTGTCATATCCGAAAGCCTTATTCGCGCATAATATAAACGCGTTTCCATAAACCGGCTCCTCTCCGCTCGATAGCTTTTCGAATGCGGAAGCGTACCGCTCGAAATTAAATGTTTGTGCGGTAACGGTACCGACTTCGTTTTCAAGTCGTATCCAAGTCTCACACCGGTTTATGAGTCGAAACAGCAAAACCCTAAGTATACTATCTTCTTTACTGAAGTCAGAAGAATAAATGACGTGCCGTATCAAGAATTGCGATACGCGATCGCTTGCCCGATAGGAATTGCAAAATTTGTACTTCCTGAATACCGGGTCGTCGGTAAGCGTATGATCCCCTCTGAGCTTTCTCATGAAAATATTTTGCCGCTCGCAAGCTATGTACCAATAGGTATCGTATACTTCGCGCCGAGGCATCGGCTTGTGTACGATATTGCCCATATCCATGATAATATCAGGCTAAGATGATTAAAGATAACGTTGAGGTGTTTTTCAAGGCAGGTGATGGAGGAGCGGGAGGCGTTAAGTTCAGCGCAGGCGTCAAAAAATTTCCGACCGGCGGCATAGGCGGCAATGGAGGCGACTTGTGGATAGAGGGCACTACCGATATCGCGGACTTGCGCAGTTTTGACGATAACGAAAAAATCGAAGCCACAGACGGCCAGCCAGGCGGCGTGAATATGCAACGCGGTTCTGACGGCAAAGAAGTTGTCGTAAAGG
>CAZVIJ010000002.1:22966-67313 GCA_964626735.1 uncultured Candidatus Saccharibacteria bacterium | reverse complement strand
GGGCTGCCGTTTCGCGGGAAGGTAGATACGGTGTGGGTTCACGACCCGAGAGAACTGGGAGAATTGCTCTCTACTATCCCATATGTGTAAAGGATTACTACTATACGCGTATCGAGTAACCTATATGGAGCCAAAAATAGAAATTAACGAGGCCTGCGTGGAACAGATAATCGTCAAACTGCTCGGCGAGAAGCCAAGTACAATAAACAGGATCAATAACGGACTTTCGAACTTCGTGTACGAGGTCGTTATGGAAAGCCGCGATGACCTTATCGTAAGGATTTCTCCCGTCCCCCAACAGCTCAATGTCTACCTCAAGGAGCAGTGGTGCGCTGCACGAGCGAGAGAACTGGGAGTGCCCGCGCCCGATATCCTTGAAGTGGGCAATGAGCTGATCGGGTACCCTTATATGGTTACCAGAAAAGAAATCGGAATCGACGGCAACAAGTTTCCCGACCGGAGAAAAGTGCTGTCGCAGCTGGCGCATTTCAATGCCGTGATAAACACCATCGATACGCAAAGTTTCGGTGGCGTGTTCGATTGGTCGAACAATACGCTTTCGAAAAACGACAATTGGAAAGATTATCTTTACAAGGAATTCGAAATTGAGTGGCGCATGGAGGTGTTCCGTAAGTATAAAGTCCTTGAAAAGCAAAATATGCTCCAACTTGAGAAAGGCGTGAACGCCCTCATGTCGCTGAAAGACCCGAAACCAAGGCTGAACCACGGCGATATGCGCCTGAAAAACGTATTGGTAAACGAGGAAGGAGATATTGTCGCCTTGCTCGATTGGGAAAATTCGGTCTCAACCATTACGCCGCATTGGGACTTGAGCATAGCCCTGCACGATTTGACGATCGATGAGAAGAACGAATATCTGAAATCATACGGTATGGCGCCACGAGATTTCAAAAAGATCTCAAAGCTCATGAAGACGTTCAATATCTTGAACTACGCGCCATCCGCGATGCATAGGATAGAACGCGATGAGCTAAACGAGCTGGAGTTCATTAAACTGCGACTTAACCGGTATTTCGATATGTTCGCGCTCTAGCACCGAGCCGAAAACGACCTGGGCGCATAACGCATTATGATCGGACAGTAGATTTGTGGGGTTGTGAATATCAAACGAAGTTACCACCATATTCCTCCCCTTGGCAGCGAAGCGGTCGTATGAATTCGTAAGGCCGAAAATTTTGGTAAACAATTGTCCGAACGGGAGCTCGAAATCTTCGGGCCTGAATGTCTGCCGATTATTCACGAGCTCGTCGAATCCGTTGTCGAGAAACGATTGCGTCATGTCCGTTTGACCGGTCGCGCTATCGGGTTTAAAGCTATCGTTGGAATCGCCAGCCAGAATTACGTTCGGCTGATCTCGTACCCACTCGTGCAAAAGCGTTCGGTTATGTTGTTCGACCCGCTTACGCTGCGCTTGCGCCGATACCCCCGCTTCGTAGTGAAGGCTGCCCATCGTAACCCGCGTATTGGTTGCGCGTTCCATCATTAATGCCAGGAGATTGATATGGCACCGCTCGAATTGGGTATCAGGCGATGGCGGAATTTCTACGCAATCGAGTATCTTGAATGCCTCGGGATCAAAGAGTATGTCAGTGGTTAGCGGACTGCCGTTTTGCTGGAATTGGGGAAGTCCGACAGATTGCCGCGCCGAGGCGAAGTGAAACTCCTTTTGGACTTCCGCGAAAAGTGAGGGTGGGCATTCTTGCGCAAGCCATACGGAAACGCCCCGCAGCAGCTGTGCAGATGCAACAGCCCTCTGAACCCATACATCGCAACCGACGCGTCTCGTGTGTTGTTTCCTGAAAAAACCGTAAACCGGATAGTCTTTTGAAGTCCACGTTACAGGATCGTAGTACCCTTGGGCATTAAACGAAATGATCCTTCTCGACGAACGCATTGACATTATCAATCAACGTACCATAGACCTTTTGAAAAAATTGGTAAAGTTATACGAGGTATATCTTGATTGAATCTTGCATCAATGATTGAGAAAATCGTCAACGATGATCAACAGGACAAACCTAAAAAGATACCTCCTCGTAGCAGCAATCGCTTTTGCCGGGTTATTTCTGTTACTTCTCCTCGCCATATCCGCGCTGTACTCGCGGTCGTATCTTCGTCCGTACCAAGGAGTTGTCTTGGTGCTCGACAGCGTCGCGCTTGTCGTTTCCGTTTCGTTGTTCGCGTATGCCTACATAAAGAAACATCCTCGCGTGGTTCAATCGTTGGTATTGGTACTGTTTTGCCTCCTTTCATTTTCAACTGTCTCGATATACCGGTACCGACTCGCTTCGCTCAAGGAAAGAGTGCTCACATACGATAAGGATAAGCTTCGCAGATTTGGAAACCATTTTATCGTGGGATTCGATACGTTTGCAGATGTGGCGAAGCTCGTCGAAAAAGATGCGATCGGCGGGATTTTCATTTCCCAAAAGAATATCAAGGGGCGAACCTTCGACCAAGTTCGAGAAGATATAAACAACCTGCAAACAATTCGCAAAAACCATGGGCTGCTGCCGCTGCTGATCGCAACCGATCAAGAAGGGGGAATTGTCTCCCGGCTCTCGGGTTTGGTAAAGGACAGGGAATCGCTCGGCGATTTAGTGAAATCCACTGGCGGCGATTATCCGGAAACGGTTGCGCTCTATGCTGAAGAACAGTCGGATGATCTGAAAAATCTTGGGGTGAACCTCAATTTCTCGCCGGTAGTCGATGTTACGCAAAACACCCAGGTAAAAAACGACAGCTTCACGATGCTCTCCAAACGGGCCATATCGAGCGATCCTCAAATCGTTACCGAGGCGGCAAAGATTTACTGCGAGAAGTACCGGAATTCGGGAGTAAAGGCGACGCTCAAGCACTTTCCAGGATTAGGAAAGGCACGCGTCGATACGCATAAGGGAGGAGGTACCATTTCGGGAAGCTACGAAGATATCAAAGACATAGATCTCAAGCCCTTCCTGGAAATTCCCAAGTCGTGCGATCCATTCATTATGTTGAGCCATATTACGTGGGATACCTACGATAAGGAGAATCCGGTATCGATCTCAAAGGCAGTCATCCAAAATATTCTACGGCACCGCATGCTCCTCAATAACATCCTCGTCACCGACGACTTCAGTATGGGAGCGATCAATAACGGTTCAATCGGTGTAGCCGAGGCGTCGGTAAAGGCGCTCAATGCGGGAGCCGACCTGATATTAATTTCGTACGATCCCGACTTGTATTATTCCGCAATCGACGCCGTTCTTGCCGCAGAAAAAAGCGGCAAGCTCGACCTGGATTTGGTCGGACAAAGCGATAAGCGAATACTGAAGCGGACGCTTTAGTGCATTAATAATTTCCTTGCGCTGCAGGGTTCGTAAGCGGATCGATATCGATAAGCTGCGCTTTCGGTTCTGTCGTATTCGGCTGCTGCGACTCAGGCAAGTCGGTAAGGATAAGCCGCTCGATGTCTTTCGGATTCGGGATATTGTGCAGGATTAACCGATCCACGAGGGTAGGGCTATATATCTTTACGTCGCCGTAACCGAATCGTCGTCCCATAAAACTTTGCACAACCGTAATGGTATCGATTTGGTTGAGCGTGTAGAGCTTTTCACGCTTATGCAGAATTCCGGATTTTACGAGAACCGCTTTCGGCTTGATGACGTAATAGTACGTCTTCCAATTGAGTACCCGATTAATCGTGAGGTACACATCGACGACGAGCAGGGTAAGGAAGATGATGAAGAAGATGCCGCTGAAAAGGCTCAACCCGATAAGACTGAGCAGAAACCCCAGTGCAATTATGACAAGCAGAAATATCGCCTGCAAAACCACAATGTCTATGAGCAGCACCGCTGACGATTGGCGCACGCTATGCACCTCGTGATCGGCGACTACCTGTTTTACTTGGTCTTGTAACATATTAACATAGTGTGATTCACTTACACTTTACAGCTTTGCGCCAGCAAAAAAACAAGAGACTCGCCGTTCATGGCGAGCCCCCTGCATGTAATAACGACCTACTATAGAAGCAGGTCGACCAACTAGTAATAACTATAAATTCTATCACTATGAACGACAAAAACAATAGCAAATCAAAATCATCAAAGTCCGGAAAAGGTTCAGATACGAAGAATGACAATATCGATCATGGCCATCCTGGATTCTCTTCTAAAAATTATCCGCAAGATGTAGCAGAAGATGCTCGCGAGCTTGGCGGGGAACATTCGCATATGAACGATGGCGATTCGACAAACTCCCAAGATGAGCGACGCGGCCGAAAAAGCGAAGAAGAAGGAAACAAAGATGAAAGAGGAGGCAAACGATCGAGAGACGATCAAGGCCGATTCACCGACGAAGATTAATAGAAATCCGTTACGACTCAAAAGGGGCATAAGCCCCTTTATTTCTTATGTCGGATTCTAACCTTACTGATTACGGCTGGGAGCACGCAGGTTCGCGTGTCTCCCTTTTTTACGCGCGTATTCCCGTACCCGAAATGGAAGTTAGGGTATTCATGCTTCGGGGAGGCGCACTCTATGATCGCCCGGGGAAACGGGGAGAGCATCATATCCTCGAACACTGCTTGGCGTCGACGATGGGGGATTTGTCGGTTGGCGAGACTGCGGACTACCTGTACAACAACGGAATCTTCATGAATGCTTATACCGATCGGCGATGGATGGAGTTTGTATTCAGGTGCCACCGTATCGATGTAAAGCGCATGATCGAGTGTGTGCAACAGTTTATTTACAAGAACAAAATCAGTAAAGAAGTTTTCCTGAACGAGAAGCGCGTCGTAATTAAAGAAATGCTCGATGTACGGTCGCGCAAGATGTACCACATCAATGAGAAGGTAAACAGGATGCTTTACACTCCGGGCTCTATCCAAAATATTGAAGTGCTGGGCGATGAAGAGAGCGTCAGGAATATAGATTTCGACGACCTCACCAAACTGTATCCGCAAGCATTTCTTTCTTCGAAATACGTCGTTACCGTTTCGGGATATGGTGAGTTTGTCGACTACTCGAAAAAGCTTATCGACCATATCTCGGTCGTGCCGTACGAGATTCAAGACGAGTCTCCCTTCGAAAGCAACGTAACGATACCTCCGGGCTTTTACGACATTCACGATTACGCGGGGAATATTATCAGGCTAATTGTTGTTATCCCCGTCAACCTAGCACACATAGTAGAGTGGATGTTTCTTGAAGAGTTGATGTTTAACGGAACGAACGGAATCGTGTTTGAAGGACTACGAACGAAGCTGAATGTCGTGTACTCGGTTTACAAAAATTACGACTGGTTTTCAAAAACCTTGAGAATCGAGATGGATATCGATAAGCGCAACTTGCAAAAAACGCTAGGGTTCCTCGACTCCGTTTTCGACGACACGTTCGGCAGGCTAACAGAAGAAAATTCACGTATCGTAGGGGAGATACTATTGAAAAGGATTGAAATCGATATGGTCCGCATGCACAGGCATGCTGGATTTGCGATCGAAGCATACCGCCATGTCGGCAAGTTCATGACTCTACAGACGCTTTTCGATGACTGCATGAAGTTCTCGTACGAAAACCTCTGCGACATCGTTGAACGGTGCCGCAAAGCAATTGCGGAGAAACGCGTATTCGTCTACTAGAACTGTTTCACGTGCCGCGTGAAGTGCAGGTACCCTTCCCTAAACAGGTAATCGATCAGCATAACGGTCCGCTCGTTGGGAATCCCCATGAATAAGCCGTTGTACCCGTGATTGCCTACCCGGGCCAAACCGAGTTCAGCCTGCGGCTTGTAGCGTCGCTTGATATCGTACGCTTCCTGCATATACTCGTACATTTCGGCATGCATGCCGGAAGATGCGCAGGGGTAGGGAAACTTACGGTAGAAGTCGTACGGCAGGTTGATAACCGCAGGATGCTCGTCCGCCCACATATCGCCATGGAGATGGAATCCTCCCGTAAAAGTCCCCCACGGGAATCGGTCGAGGTACGTCGTTGCCTCCTCGGCTTCAACGGATACGCCAAGCATCGCCTTTCGGGCGTCTTCCAACGACATACCCGCAGGCCAGACGGGAATCGTGCAGAATTTCCCATCACGAGTAGGATATCCGGGTATGATATGGTTCCACTGCGGGTCGGGTTTTGTCGTATTGAACCTTCCAGATGCGCTGACAATTGGGAAGCCCTTGCCGTAGAAATCCCCAAGTTGGGGGAAGCGATCCGAATGCATCATCAGCCACATCGCGCCTGCCGATTGACGTCCGTAATTCAGGAGCGCTTGAATGAATGCGGAGGTACTGCGATACTTCAATCGGGACCGTATTTCGACCGGCGCCTCGAAGAGACCGTACGTATCGAACACTTTCGCAAGCTCCCTAAACATAAGGACAGCATGCGAATCTGCCCACTCTTCTTGAGGTATGTGCAAGCCGCTTTCGTCCATGATGCCTCCGCCTACGGGGAATACCGATGAGATGAGCATAACCCGACGTGCGGTTTCGGGTATCGGCAAGATCGGAATACCGCCTTCCAGAGTGCTGAATATTCCGTACTCGTAAGACAAATCTCCTGATTCGCTTTCTTGGTAGAGAACTACTTTATTCCTGAACGAACCGTATTTCAGCATGATGACTCGCATGAATTCTTTTTTCCGGTCATCGCGCATATATCGAATTAAGCCGGAATTATCCTTGATCATCACGACATTCATGTAGTTCGGCGGCAAATGGCTCATGTTGAAACGGTTCGCCATCGCTGCGATGAGCGGGTAGCTGCCTTGTGACCTGCTGACTTCAATTTCGGGCAGCAAATCGCGCAAGACGGTGATGAACTCTTCAATCTCGTCGCAGTCAAGCGCTCGAGCGATCGCTTGATCTATGTCGCCGAGCCAAACGGCTTTTGCGAATACCGGCTCGGGGTATGCTTGACTCCCATCGGGAAGGAGAATCGGAATGCTCGACTGCACGAAGCTGGTCGGTAATTGACGATCATCCGGCCCTAATCTCATGATCTTTCCTCCTAAACGATCGAACTCCCCGGCGAATTCCGAAAATACCCGCTCCTGCAGCCGGTACAGTGGATGTCCGGTAATCTGGTCGTCATCGGTGATTCCAAGCTTCATCCTGACTTCGGGATGAATGTAGGGTACGGGATCGACAACAATCGGGGGACATCGAAATCGTTCATCGTTGGGTAGCCAACCGACGGTATATGCGCTGGGCTGTCCCGGCTGTTCGCGCACTTCTTGGCCGAGGTTGGCGTCTAGGTGTTGATGGATCATAGTAGAACATAATATAAAAAATTAGGATGCAAGCAATCGGAAATTATATGAACGACGATATGATGATGCTATGATTGGCCAGATGCAGTTGAAGAGGAAAATTTTTTTCGCCGTGCGCTCCGCACTCGCAACTATTGCCGTCATTGTCCCGTTGCATCTACTTCCACGTAATGCCGGGGCACAATCTCAGGCAAACGATTTCCATATTGCTTCCCAATTTTCCTCGGTCCAAGGACAAAACAACTGGTACTACAAATATTCGAACGGTACTGCATATTCCGATATGAACTGGGTTGCCGCGAACGCCGAGTGGGAAGGTTCATCGAGAATGTGTATCGTCAATAAGGGCTGGCTTCATCCTGATGTCAATTGCGAGCCGGTGCTCGCATGGAAGGCTCCGCGCGCAGGAACGGTGCAGGTTCAAGGGTTTATCGATCGGTACGAGAAAGAAGGCGACGGGGTAAAAGTCAAGATCGTCAAGAACGGCACGGTCGTATGGCCGACAGGAGGTTGGCAAACGCTTTCTCCTCGACTATCTGCTCAACATATATTCCACGTCCAAGTTGCAGCCAACGATTTTATTTATTTTCATGTAAACGCTCTGGCAAACAACAGCTTCGACACTACCGACTGGGCTCCGAATATCTCATACAATTTGCTTTCGCCGTACCTGCTTGATGGAGTGGAGCAGGTGGCTAAACCGTCAGATTTCGATGCGCGGGGCATACCTTTTATGGATGGCAGCATAAATACCTATTCCATTAACGGTACGCAGTACTGGAACCATACCTACGGCGCTGTCGCTTCGCCGAAATACTCGAGACTGGTTGGACCGCTGCAAGCTCCTCTTCAATCCGGAACGACGTACGGTTCGAGTTTCTACACGAATTCCGATACCGAGGGTTCATGGGGTTGGTGGATCGTGAATACCTATCAGATCAGTTCAACCGAACTTCTCGGGTTTGCGCATCTCGAAGGATGCAATGTCAGCAATCCGGCGGGGCAACGGTGTAAGTATCGAATCGGCGTCGCGTACTCGAACAACGGAGGAGTTTCGTATCGCCGCGTGGGGCATTTAGTCGTACAGGCGAACGAGTCGTACAACGACGCGAACAATATCGAAGGCCTGCCGTACGTCGTTACGCTCAACGATTTCGTCCTCTACTACAACGATGTTTCCTCTGCCGGACTCGTATTGTCCGCAGCGAAAGTCAATAAGGATCAACTTATCGCCTGGGCACGTGGACAGTCGGGACCACCAGCATGCTACAAAACTACCGGCTCGGGGTGGGCGGGCACCAGCAACTGCCGAGGCGGACCCGCGTATTCCATAATGCCCCAGAGCAACTGGTTCCAAACAGGATGTACGCCGAAATCCCACGGGGATGCCGCGTACAGCACCTTCAACGGCAAGTATGTGATGACCGCAAATGTCGAATGGTGCGGTAAGTACGGGATATGGATCAACTTCTCGAATGATGGCGTAACGTGGGAGCGGGGATCGTGGATACAAGACGCGACGTATAACCGCGATCCTTCAAAAATTGCTCGTCTATCGCAATACGCCTCGATCGTCAACGTCAGCGGGGCGGATAACGGTTTAGTCGGCAATCAATTCTACGTATATTGGGGGTACGCCCCTCAGTGGGACGTCAGCAATTTGCAGACGCTCAAGAATATTTACCGCCAGAAAGTTACCTTGGTAAATCCAACCGCCGCACCAACGGCAGTACCGACCGCGACGGCGATTCCTACGCCTACGCAGATTTCGCGAGCGACCGATACGCCTATCCCGTGCGCCAAGAAATCGTTAGGAGATGCGAACTGCGATGGTCTTGTCAACTTAACCGATTTCGAGCGGTTCAGGCAAGAGTATACAGGATTGCTCACTTCTACATCCGCAGATTTTACTGGGGAAGGGAAAGTGACACTCATTGATTTCGAGACTTGGTGGCGCAATTTCAAATAAATTCCCATGGCCTATCCGCTTCCTACCCCTGACGAGTTCCGCTATGAAGGACAAGATAGCTTCATACACGAAGCACTATCGTTAGCTCCTTGTCGACGGCTCGCGCAGGTAGGACAACTGACCTACCTCCAATTCAATAAACTTTCCATGATGCGATTGCCGCTGTTCGGCTTCACGCATTCGAGGATGACGCATACGATCGATGTCGTCGAGAACCTCGAAACGATTGCGAGAAAAAATCATCTAACCCCGTCCGATACTATGATGCTCAAGCTTGGCGGGTTATGTCATGACCAAACGACGCCAGCATGCGGCGATTGGACGAAACCAATTGCTCCCGACGTTCTCGATGAGGAACAATCTTGGTTCATGGTGCTACATGACCCTACGTTCCGAGAATTTATGCAGCGGCGTATGCCGGATGGTAGAACTTTCGAAGAAATCGATGCAATCGTAAGAAACCGAGGCGTATTCGGAGAGCTTCTCGATATTGCTGATCGTATTGCCTACGTTATAAGAGATTGCCGTGAGGTAAAAAGACACGGCGACGAGCTGAAGCCGCTCGACGAATATTCGCCGTTGCGGGAAATCGCAACCGACGAAGTCGATGACATAGCTGAGATTATCAATGACGTTCGTATCGTTGACGGACAAGTCTGTTTCACGGATATAGATCTGTTGTACCGATTCCTAAAACTTCGCGCATACCTTCATCGCGATCTTTATGCCGACCCGATCAACAGGACATTCATCAGCGTATTTTCACGTTTGGTCCATCCATTGTACCTCGAGGGTATCGTCAATCAGCAAAAGCTCATAACGTATGACGATCCGACGCTTGTTGAAGAGATGGTTGCATATTACCGAAAGAGGTTTAAGCAAGCTATTCCTCGTGAGATTGATGCCGAAGGATTTATCGAAGCGCTCATCGGATTCCGCATATTTTCAAGCTGGTGCAGCAGCGAGGCGCAGGCTCATATCCATATGTCCTCGTTGTATCAGCCTTCATTTACCTCACACGGTAGGTTTGTGCACCTTTCGACGCTACACCCGCTCAAGTTCAAGACAGGTTCGAAGTATAAAATACTCTTGGCAGATGGTTCAGTAGCATCGTTCGCCGAACTTCTTCCGCAATTGGCACGCCATCTCGAGGAAATTGCGGGCAATTCGGATGATGCAGGAGTTATGCTCAATATTGGTTACCACGACAGGAACAGCCCGAACGCTATTTTGAGTATCCTCGAGAAATTGCAAACGTAGTTCCTTCTTCCCATAGAAATGCGCCGATCTTGAGCTCTCGTAGAACTTCAAAGGTAAACCGCTTCACGTCGGCGAGGCCGTCGGCTGAATTCCGCAGAATAAAATGAAACTTCCGGTTGTGCTCAACGAGCCAATCATCGAGGTTCTCTATTTGAGGAGTATCCTTGGTTCGCACCAGGCACCAGTGAACAGGTTTCGACTGCTCGTATTCGGTGTAGATTATCGAAAGCGAAGTTCCCGTTTTGCTGTCGGTAAGCAATCCGGTTATATCGAGGAAACTCGGGATATCGATGAGCTCCTGGTCGCTCGCCGACTTTGGGTGCGTATGGATGATTGCCGCTAGCTTTTCGCTCGTATCGCCGTAACGGAATATAGAATAGTTCTCGAGCGTATGGTTTATGTTGACGCTGTATTCGTTTCCGATATCTGCAAATTCCGCTTTCCTCGCGAGGAGGCGGTCGTACACGTCCACTTTGACGTACGTTCCCCGTTCACGGTGCTTCGGATCGTCCTTCGTAGCGGAGAGAAGATCATCCGCGATTTTTCCGATTTTGCCAATATCGATTGATTGAGGAAGAGTATCGTACCGCCATGAAAATTCCGGCCTGAAATACGGGTTAGTCAGGCAGCGCTCGAGTTCTTCCCATGAGACCTGGGAAGAAGGCAGGTATGTTTGCGATTTTTTGTCATAGGGAGACTGAGGACGAATTGTACGCTTGAAGAAGTTAAACATCTAGTAAGAGTATACCTTCCCCTACAAATACCTGTAGGGGGTATAATAGATAAACTATGGGGGACCTTTCCGGCGAGAGAAGCGGCGATGAGCTGTATCGCACACCGCGTATCCCTGACAATATCAGGTTCCGCGAAGGCGGCGGTACGCATTCGGTGTGGCTCCAGTATCATCGATACGGTTCGCGGATGAAGGCGGATATTCGATGTACAGACGAAGAGTATTCGATGGTTGAGATCTTCTACTTCCTAACGCGCAATAGGTTTTGGGGCGATCAAAATGAGGGAGATGTCTTTACCTCCGAAAGGCCGGAATTGAATCCGCTGCTTACCGACTTCGAACGTGCTGAACCGCTCGCAACAGTCGATCAACCCAATCGTGGATCTGAGCACGAGACATTGTCCCGGTTTCCCCACATTATTCGTTTCTCCCGGGGCACCACGCTGCAAGGCGCGTATGCTACCAGAACGTACGAATTCAGGTTCGCACCATCGGGTATGTTGGCGTACGCAAAGTACACCGAGCCGCTAAAGCCTGAAATTATGTTCTCCGTATCGGACTTGTACGACAATCGCCTTGGGAACCCGTACGATGCGATCCAATCGCCCGAAGACATGTTCATGCTTCTCAATGCGGTCGAATCGATGTATCCGATACTTATGCATTACGGATTTAGGCAAGAGGCTCTGGATTTCGTGCTGTCGATGGCCCGACATTTGCATGCAAAAGCGACGGGAGATTCGCTAGAACCGGATCGTCGCATGATAACTGTATCGAATGGAGATCAAGTTATCGAGCTCGGGCCGTCATCGAACACATTACGAAGCATCGCTCATATTTTTTACGCTGCAACGTCTATGTGCAGGATAAAACGTAGCGAAAAGCAAGGAAAAAAGTAATCGTTCCCGGATCATTTTTTGGTATCATCGTTGCATGAAACTGAAACTCATATCGTGGAACGTCAATGGCATTCGCGCCGCAGAGAAAAAAGGGCTTTTCGAATTTATGGCCCAGGAGGACGCCGATATTTACGGCCTCCAGGAGACCAAAGCGCATAAAATCCAGCTCCACGACGGCATCCTGGATCGCGAAGGGTATGAGTCGTATTGGTCTGAGGGAGAAAAGAAAGGGTATAGCGGGGTCGCCGTCTACACGAAACTCAAGCCGATTGCGTATCTTGATCACAACGATGACCCGATTTTCAGGAACGAGGGTAGGATCAACCATCTTGAATTCGAGAATTTCCATTATTTCAACGTGTACTTCCCGAATGGCGGCAGGGGCGACGATCGACTGAAATACAAGCTCGAATTCTACGACCATTTCCTCAAGCTTATCCAGCGACTCGAGCAAGACAAGCCGGTTATCTTTTGCGGTGACGTCAACACGGCACATACGGAAATCGACCTGGCGCGGCCGAAGGAAAACATGAACGTTTCCGGATTCATGCAGATCGAACGCGATTGGGTCGATAACTTCATCAACGCGGGATACGTCGATATTTTCAGGAAGTTCCACCCCGACGAGCCGAACCAGTATTCGTACTGGGACCAGATTACGAGGGCGCGGCTTAGGAACGTCGGTTGGAGAATCGACTACTTCTTCGTATCGGAACAGTTACAAGACAAGGCGACCGACTCGAGGTTATTGATGGATGTAATGGGTTCGGATCACTGCCCGGTCGTGCTCGAGATTGAGTTGTAGCGTATGCGAATGCAATCATATAACACTATATATTTGCATTCATACAATTACGCATGGCAACGAAAGAAAAAACAGCAAAGAATAACGAGGAAAATTTGGTTATAGGCAAGGACGAATACGATATGGCAAAGGCGGTTGCAGCAAAAGGTGCCACCGAGGCTGAATTCAAACTGCTTGTCCATATCGCGAACAAGTACCATCTTGATCCGCTGCTTAAAGAAATTTGGTTTATAAAGCGAAATCCCAACGAGAACCCCTTAATAATGACAAGCCGCGACGGGTATCTGGCCATCGCGCACCGATCGGGACAGTTCGATGGAATGCAGAGCGGTACGGTTGAAGACCAAGAGGGAAATCTCATGAAAGCATGGGCTGAGGTCTGGCGAAAAGACATGTCGCATTCGTTCCGTTCCGAGGTGAAGTTCAACGAATACCGGCAGAATTCATTTATATGGCAAAAATACCCTTCGGCGATGCTTATCAAGGTCGCTGAAGTTTTTGCGTTGAAACGGGCGTTCAGCATCTCAGGAATGGTTACGCAAGAGGAGGTCGGAAACGAGAATATCGAGCCGCCGGTTAATCCGAACTTGTTTATCGACGGTGGAGAGGAGAAGGAACTGAAAAAGCTCAAGAAGCAGATTCTCGACCTCGGAAAGAAATTAGGTCTTGACGAGTTGAAGACGAAGGAGACAGTGGAAATCAAATACGACCTTCATGATTTCGAGGAGCTCTCATGCGATCAGGCGAAGGATGCCGTCCGAAGCCTCGAGGACAAGATAAGCCATAAGGAACACGCAAAGGAACCGCAAAACGCAGCCGCTTAAGCTTTACCTACCGTTTTACTATACTACTGGTATGTCAGCTTCGTTTCCCGGTTGCCAATTCAGTTTAGATCCTTACGGCAACGAAATACCCTGTGTCGAATCATGTCCTTTGGGTGACCTGATGGCACGTAGACATGAACTTTTACAAGCGCTAGGAGAAGACATGAGTTCATATTTGCATACGCAATCCTCTATCGAATGCATGGTCGACTCCGACACCGCGGGTGTGACTTCGATTACCGATCAGCTATCTCAACCGACAAACGAGGCGAAGTCACGCATGGACGAGTGCGTTCTTCACAACAGGAAGCTAACTTCTCAAGCGCTTGCCACCTTCGGACCGAATACTATCGGCGGGTGGAGAAGGTCGATGGCGCAAAGGCTGGTAGGCCAGTGGTGGATGAATCGCCAGAATTATCGGGATATTAAGGTTGAAGGGAGGGAGCATCTCGAAGGCAGAATGTTCAACCTATTCGGACCGCATGACGGCAGCAAACTGTTTGCAGAAGTCGTGGAGGCTGTCATGGTGCTCGACGAGTTCAAAGGACGGTTCGCGATCGCGGTGAAGAAAAATAGGCTGCCGGTAATCGGCCTGCCGTTTTCCGGCCTCGAATGGTTGGCGAAAGCATTCGGATATGTTCCCTTATTGGCGATTACCAAGCAGCATAGAAAGCTCGCGGGAAACGAGGCCAGGCGGGCAGAAATCAATAAGAGAATGATCGAACGCATGGCAATCGGAAGCTTCGCCTTCGACGTCTGCGCATTTTGGAATGGTGGACGAGTTCCCCACGACGATCTTCGTGGCGAGGCGGGAAGTCGCGTCGCTATCGGACCGCTTCTGGCAAGCCTGCAAGTGAATAAGCCGGTCAGGCAAATTACGGTATTGACGCTGGAAGATGGCAGCGAGAAAGATTTGCTCATCAATATCGCGCCGCCGTTTAAGGTCAGTGAGCTGGATGGAGAAAGCAATCGGGCAAAAATCACTTCAGCACAAAGCAGAATTAGAGAACATTACTTTTCTGTTCTTGATGCGAATAATATTCAAGTTCCCGCGATTAAACAATAATGGAATCACTCGATATAGATTGCGTTACGCTCGTCGTTCAAAATCTCGAACCGGTAGTGGCTTTTTACCGAGATATGGTCGGACTTCACGTCGTAACTTCCGATGCCGGGAAGGCTATGCTCGGTTACGGTGATCAAGCGCTACTCGAGCTTGTGCTTCAAAAAGATGCGGTACGTCCCCGTTTCGATGAGGCAGGCTTATACCATACCGCATTCGTTTTCGGCTCACGTCGCAATCTTGCCGAAGCAATTGTACGGATATACCAAACGATGCCGCAACTTTACGAGGGGAGTGCCGATCATCTTGCGACGGAAGCATTTTATTTCCACGACCCGGAAGGGAACGGCGTTGAACTTTACTTTGACCGTCCGAGATCCGAATGGCAATTTGACGGCGGAATTCCCGTGATGGGAAGCTTACCGCTCGATACCGGAAAGTTTGTATCCGACCATATCGAAACGCCTGAAAAAGACGGTACCGTGAAAGTCGGCCATATTCATTTGAAAATAGGCGATGTTTCGCTCGCCAAACAATTCTACGCCGATACGCTTCGATTTGAGATAATGTTTATTGATCGTTCCGTGCTTTTCGTATCCCGCGATACGTACCATCACCACATCGGCATGAATACGTGGGAAAGTTTTGGAGCGCAGCGGCGTCGGGAAGGGAGAAGCGGACTTGCTTCGTTCACGATCGCGTATCGAGATGAGCCTCTTTTTAACGAAGTGCTGAAAGGGCTCCAAAACGGCAGCTATACCTTCGATCGCGTGAGCGAGTCCGAGATTCATATCCGCGATCCCTGGGATACGCTTATTATCCTTAAGAAATCTCGATAATAGTATCTTCGTGGATGTACATGATCGTTGACCCCAGATAGTTTCGAATTAACGATTCTTCTTTCGGATAGGTATGCCCATGCAGGAAATACCGGGGCTTTTTCTCGTCGATATATTTATTGAAAGCCACAAATCCTTCATGCGGCAAGTCTTCGCCGTCATTTACATGATAGGGCGGGCAATGCGCTAGAAAAACATCGACTGCGGGAAAGTCCTGCATCATCTCGACCGCCTCCTCTTGCGTATACATCGCGGCGGTCGATTTTTTGTACCGGACGCATCCTTCAAATCCTCCGAACACGAGACCTCCGAACTTTTTTGTCGACAAGTGCATGTTTTCGATACCTAACGGCTCGAAGTAGTTCTTGCTGCAATGATTGCCGTATACGCCGATTTTCGGAATATCGTCGATAGCTTCGAGTTCGCTCAGTTCGCCCCATTCCAAGTCGCCGAGCGTTACGATGAGGTCAATCGAGTTTTCCGCCAGGATATCGCGTATTGGTCGTTTAGGCGGACGATCCGCAATTGCTAGAATTTTCATTGGTACCATGAGGAATATATCACCTTTGAACGAATGCAGAAATTTTGTAACATGTTTCGCAAAACTTGACCAAGAAGTGAAGCCGGGTGAAATTCCCGCACTGTGCCGCAACGGTAAAAGTCCGATCCCTTGGTTCAGGCGATTCCGAGCAGAATACCATGTACGCCCCAACAACAACGCTATACGACGACGCCCCGATTACGCAGATTGCGATTCGAGCCGAGCATCAGCCGAATGCGTACGATTTCAGCAAGGAGCTTCGCAAAGCGCTTGAAGGCGTCTCACCCCAAGTCGTAGAAGCCAACGTTATTTCTTTTCTCGGTGAGCGCGTCGGCCTCCCTATTACCAGACCTTATGCTATGCATATGCAAGGGGGGAAATTGTACTCGCTCGATTTTCCCAATGAGCCGCTCGAGGTTCTGTACGGGAAAGATCTCGAAGACCCCGTCTATAACTATCGGGCGCAAGCAGAAGTCGATGAGGTGCAAACGCTCCAAACATGGATGATGCTCAGACAAGACAATTTCTCATGGGTGATGATCTCCCCGACTACCGGCAGCATGAGCAACGTTACTATGGTAGAAATCGGCCAACGATTAGGGCCGAATTACGCAATGGCCACCAGGCTGACGATTCCGCATCGGGAAGATCAAACTGTTGAACAAGCGCTCGATGAGATGAAAAAGCTTGCCTCGTTTTTCAACGGCGAGCTACTCAACGCTCAATCCGAACTCGACCTCATCAGGAATCCGGTGATTACGAGAAGGGAAGCGGGACAAAGATGGGAGCAGTATGCCTCGGCAGGAATTATGACTCCGCAAAAAATGGTCGAAGCGATCGATCGAATCATGTACGAAATATCGGGCGTCCGATACTTTATAGGCAGGCCGGAGCATTTGGCAATTAAAGAAATGCTCGGCGACCCCGAAGCGGACACGAAACTGTTCGGGGAAATTATCGATCGCCTTAGCGAAGAAGGCGACATCCAAAATTATATCGATCGGGTTTTTCAGTTTGCAGCTCCACCCGTCTTGAAGGGCGAGTTCAACAATATCGTAAACAAATTCGACTATATGTGGCAAAACCGCTATCACATGAGAGTCAAGGAAATGAATATCGACGGCAAATGGACGCACAACCCGAAAAAAGTAAGCGGTGCTTGCGGAACGTACGGGGAAGACGAAGACGATACGGAGCATAAAGCCCTAGAGGCTGCAGTACCGCAAGACGGAAAAGGTCCTCGTTGGGTGAAATGCAAACATTGCAGACAGTACTCCCTCAGGCCATTCGGCGGGAACCGTGCATTTTGCGGCAATTGTTTTATCCTACTCGAACGATGCGGATGACGAACAATGTGTATGGCTTCCTAAAGGACGGCAAGCGGTTCAGAAAAATCTACATTGCATGCGAGGTTTATGAAAGCGAATCCCTGATACAGCTGCAAAAAACAATTGCGGAGGAAATTCCCGATTTCGAGCCGATTCCGAGTAAACGTTGGCACCTCACCATAAGCCATTTCGGCGAGCCGGATCTACTCTACGAACGTTGGTTCGCAAGAAAGATTACACTTAACTTTGATGAATTCCTACAGTACTTCACTGCCTTTCTCGCCGCGTTACGACAAATCATACCTCGTCCAATTACCACTAGACCTGCATCTATATCAGGTTATGGAAGAGATGGAACGGTCGTTGGCGTTTCGCTCAACGAGCCGTATTTTGGAGCGTACACAAGTTCGGATTTATCGTGAATTAGTCGGATTTCTTGGCGAGCTTGGCATACAAAATCCTGAAGACTTTATCTTCGACTGCAAGCCGTTCTATCATTTGCTCCCCGAAAAAATCGATAACCATATCTCCTTAGGAAGGCTCAAAAAAAGAAGAAAGTCTTTTACCCATTTTGAAAAGCTGCTCCCACAAGCAGTAGTCCTTAGCCCGGCACGCATACGCAATTTCGAACTTGCCGATTAAGGTGATATGATGGGGGCATATGATAAGGCTTAGCGTTCGGATGGTTTCGGCACTACTCGCGATAATCGTGGTGGTTGGCCTTGCCATTCGAATATATCCGTTGGCGACACCTACCTTGGCGGCTTCGAACCAGTGCAGGAACGAAACGTTTTATCTGGCGAACAATCAGGCAGGAGGCCTTTTTACCGTCCAAAACTGCTCCCGCTCATCGGTGGCTGCAATCAATAACGTTCTTTCAAATACTGATGCGGCGTATTTCACGTTCCATCAACCGGGCGTTGCGAATATGCGAAGCACCGATATGTATGTTGCCAACAACCATTTTATCGCGTGGATCGACTACACTTCGGCGCCGGGTATCATCCGCGGATTGTGGGGATTCAACGGCAACAACGGCACGCCGTATCCGAGCAAGGAATGGAGATATACGACGACGGGAGGAGGCGGCCTAAAAAGCATGCTGCAAATACAAATGGGGTTCGACAGGGCTAATCCGCCGTTCGGCTACGGAGGTCTTCATGTCGAAATTTGGCGGGAACTGGGAAAGTCGTTCTATTCATACCGGAACAGCGGCGTTCGGCCCACGGTTACCACCAATCAAGGCAGTGCTACGCTCTCAACTTCGACTCAGCTCGTAAACGGCAGCCTCAGTACGGTCTATACCGACCCGGTCAACAATCAAGAACGCAGACTCAAATTTACCATCACGTATACTACGACTCCCGATTCGTTTACTATTTCGACGGCGCTTGGCGGAACCGACAAGGCAGGGAATTCAGCACCGACAAACGTTAAGGGACATGCAGGCGGGCTTCTTCTGATTACGAACCGCGCATGCTACACCTACACAAATTGCACCAGCTCAATGAGCCTGAATGATATTCGTCTGCACTCGCTCAACATGGTAAAGGTCATCCCCGACGTGAACGTCGCGAAAGGACCGAGTTTCAACCAAAGCTGCTATGTAAATCAAGACGGCTACTATTACCTCCATTACTGCGACACATACCGCTCTACCGATGACGAATACATTGCCCAATACAGCGAATCCAACTACTCGACCGAATGGCAGATGGGACCGATGGATAAGTCGTTTTTCCTTTCGGTCAAGCCTTCCTGGAGCGGAGGCAAGAATAACCTGTATGGCAGGATAATTGCCGACCATTACAATGATGGAAGACTGGGCATAACCGGTTTCGGAAGCGTTGACACGGTGGTGGCTCCATCGAATAACGCCGGCGGAATACTTGTCCTCGACGATACGGCTGAGGGCAACATTCGATGGAACGTAACGCTGAAAACGCTCCAAACTCCGGCTCCTACCGCGACAAGCATTCCAACGCCGACTGCACCGAATGTTCCGACCCCAACAACTAATCCTTGTCCACTCAAACAAACGGGAGATGCCAACTGCGACGGGGCGATCAACCTCAATGATTTCGAACGGTTCAGACAAGAGTACACTGGAATCCTCGCATCAAAAACCTCCGACTTCAACATAGATGGCAAAATAACGCTCATGGATTTTGAAATATGGAGGAGAAACTTCAAGTAGCACAATGTTACTGCGATTAGATGAACTTGAACTCTGCAGCGTGCCCGATATACGGGTCAATAGAGAGTTCCCCGCCATCAATTTCTTGTTCGAGCCTCGTGATTATGCCATACAATGTGTTTCGCTCGACGATTTCTTACCCGAACGACGGATAAAGGGCAAAGATTATTATGTTACGCTACGGTCTACCGATTCTTGCTTTACGATGTTCGAACAGGGACCGAAACATAAGGAGAGGACGCTGCATTCGTTGCGCGTGCAAAATACTGGGTGCTGCTCGCTGGTTCGTGAAGGAATCGGCAACGCCGAATCCCCTTTTATAGTGCTCGATGAAGAACAAGGTGGGCGTATGGTCGGGTTGCGCAGTTACGAAGACCAAAGGGTTGATGCGCATAACTCATTATTCCTCGATGGACGAGGCGTCCGTACTTGGCTGCCGATCGGCGGATGGTTTACGGAATCCTTGTTCGATGAGGGAAAGGATCGAGATATCGATTGGTTCAAGGAGAAAGGTTTTCACGACACTGCCATACACCAATCGCTTTGGGGAAGAGTCTGTCCGATTACCCTGCAAGATATTATCGATGTCCTCGAAGATGAACATGCGCGCCGCAATACGCAACTGCGTGAATTGCGAAGTATGATGCGGTTGGTAATCGCCTTTTCGCAGTACGATGAGCGGGAGTGGTACCAATCTACCCACGGCACTTGGAGAAAAGTTGACTCCGAGAGCATAAAGTCGGCTGATGTCGTACAGCTCGCCGTCGAATTCGTAAAAGAGTTATGCCGGATAATGGGGGAAAACTACCATAGTATGCTAGCCAGCAATATCACGCACGGTAACTTGAAAATGAAAAACATTACGTTGTTCGGAGAACTGTGCAAAAATGATGAAATATCGGATGGGGTGCTTGCGTCGGGTAACCCTAAAAACCAGCCGGGTGACCTTATGGGCCTCAAACAATTTCTCGACCGGTTCTCGCTCCTCATCCTAGCGTTAACTCGCAAGACGAGCATCGAAGATATATCGACGGATTATGCACGTTCATTCGCCCAAGCAACATTTCACAAAGATATACGTGATCACTGGGGCAGCTACGATGATTATGTGGAAAGAGCAGCGAAAAAAGCGATTGATCAGGGAAAAGAAGTCGAAATTGAGGATTTCAGGCTCTTCGGCTGATTGGAAAGTGCACAGCGTCATGCTAGAGTGTGATAGTGATCACCCTCAAAAATGTGACAAAGACGTATGTCCTCGGTGGTGAAAAAATTCGCGCATTGGACAGCGTCGATTTGACGGTCGAGGACGGCGAGTTCCTGGCAATCGTTGGACCTTCCGGATCGGGAAAGTCGACCCTGGCGAATATTATCGGCGGTATCGATGTCGCTGATGAAGGGAAGATTGTCATCGACGATCAGGATATCTCGAAAATAAGCGATAACGCCCTCGCAGATTACCGAAACCGAACCATCGGATTTATATTCCAGAATTTCAACCTGCAGCCGAACTATACCGCCGTCGAGAACGTGGCTGTTCCGCTCATGCTCGGCGGTATGCCGGCAAAGAAGCGTAAACAGCGGGCGGTCGAATGCCTGAAGGCAGTTGACCTCGGCGATCGGCTAAACCATAAGCCGAGCCAGCTGTCGGGAGGACAACGGCAGCGTGTTGCTATCGCACGCGCGTTATCCAACGACCCGAAGATCATCATCGCCGATGAGCCGACGGGAAATCTTGATTCCAAAAAAAGCGCCGAAGTCATCGATCTGCTGAAAGATCTCAATAAAAAAGGAATTACGCTTATCATGATTACCCATGATGAGGGAATTGCGCAGCAGGCGGGTAGGATTATCACCATAAAGGACGGAAAACTCAAATGAAAGCGACAGACTACATTCGAACAGCGTTCAAAAATCTATTCAGGCAGAAGCTCAGAACGTTTCTGACCATTTTTGCCATCGTTATCGGAGCGATATCGGTGACGATGATGCTCTCGTTGGTATTGGCGGGGAAGAAAGCAATAGTCGGCGCTATTGAATCTGCAGGTGCGTTGAAGATTGTCTCGATAATGCCCTCGAGCGAAGTCGATCATGGAAGCGACAACTTATTATCGACTTCATGGAACAGCGATTCCAAAAACAAGATTGACGACACCACCGTCGAGAAGCTGAAGGCAATACCGCATGTCGAGGAAGTAGCGCCGATCATACAGATTATGTCTGCTCGAACTATGTACCTCGAGGGGCAGAGCAAAAAGTTTAATGTCCAAACCCTCGGCATCGACCCGTCGAAAAAGATGTTTACGCTCAAGATGATAGCCGGCAGAAACCTGACCTCGCTGGATAAAGGAAAGATCGTCCTCACCGACGAGGATCTCGGCAACTTCGGGTACAAGGGAAAAGCTTCAGAGATAGTCGGAAAGAAAATTATATTCGTTTCTAAAATGGGAGGCGGTGTTCCGGTCTGGGCGCCAGATCCGCCAAAACCCCCTATGAACGCTGACTCGCGTGATTACTGGGAAGAGCTGAATAATAAAGAGTATAGCTATCCGATAGAAATTGTCGGGGTCGCATCATCAGCGCCAGGAATAAGCTCATCGCTGGTGACACTCGAAACGGCACGGGAATTTGCCCGAATGAAGAACTGGGGTGTCGATACCGAAGAACAAAAGGCGTGGGAAAAGGCAAACCAGGAAGCCCAAGAAAAACAGCGTGCGTACCAGCAAGCTCAACAGCAATGCGTTCCGGGCAAGAAATGCACATTGCCTCCTGCACCAAGCAACCAAGGCGTTCCGTTCCCCGAACAGAAGCTTATGGTAACCGATTATTCCGTGCAAAACGGCTACGGATCGATCCTCGTAAAAGCGGACGATGCAAATAGCGTTTCGGGAATTGCGTCTGCTGCTGAGAAACTGAATCTCAAAGCGACAACCGCTCAGAATATGATCGATCAGTTCAACCAGTTGTTTACGGTTGTCGGCGCTATCTTGGGCGGAATCGGCAGTATATCGCTTTTGGTTTCGGCGATAGGCATTATCAATACCATGGTTATGGCAACATACGAACGTACTAAGGAGATCGGTGTGCTTAGGGCATGCGGCGCTCGCCGATCGACTATCAGGAGATTGTTTACGTTTGAAGCGGCTTTCTTGGGATTTCTGGGAGGCGTTACGGGACTTGGCGTAAGTTATGTCATCGCCAAGATCGGTAATGTCGTTCTCGATAAAGTCGCTGTTCAGCAAAGTCTTCCTCTTGAAGGGCTGATCACGTTTCCGGTATGGTTGGTTTTCGGCGTAATAGGGTTTACTACGCTAATTGGCATGCTGGCAGGGCTTTACCCTGCATTCAGGGCATCCCGAATGGACCCGATCACCGCGCTTCGATACGAATAGCTTTTCAAGCAAAGCTTCATGCATTATAGTGACACATGATTAAAGCATACGCTTGGAATGCTCAAGACAATGTATTCGAAGAACAAACTTCGTTTGAGAGAAATGGCTGGATACAGATAACTGATGCGCAGAGCGAAGATCTGGAGGTTATTACGACGCTTACGAAGCTATCGATACAGGATATCGCCGACGGCCTCGACAATCTCGAAATTCCTCGTATCGAAAGCATCGACGATTGCACGGTTATTTTCTTGAGAAGCCCGGGAGATAAAGAAGGATGGCGGTATACCAATACGCTCACGGTTATCATCTCAAAAGATTTCTTCATAACGATTTCTCCCGAGGAAAGCGAAGAAATAAGCTCAATCATCGGTAAGCCCCCGAAAAACTACGACGGCTCGAAGACAAAGCTATTCATAACGCTACTTGAGCGGATCGGGCGAGAATACTCGAGAAATATCCGTCGTGCGCAAAGCGTCGTTACGAAGCAAAAGAAAGCGATTCACGAAGTCGACAACGAGGAAATTTTGAACTTGATCGAGCACGAAGATATTCTCAACCAATACCTTTCAGCGTTAGTGCCGCTCAAACTCGTGCTCGAAGACCTGAACAAGGAACGCTTCATAAAATTTACCGATACCGAGCGCGAATATTATGAGGATGTCCAAAATATGTACTGGCAGTCTACCGATATCTGTAACGTGAGTCTCAAAAGCTTGAGAAGTTTGCGTGACGCGTATCAAATTATCTTCACCAACAACTTGAACAAGACCATGAAGTCGCTGACCAATTTCACGATCTTCATGACCATCCCTGCGGTCGTCGGTTCGATCTATGGCATGAATGTCGCGTTGCCATACGATCATCACCCGCTCGCCTTTTGGATCGTGGTCGGGATGGCGCTGGTGACCTCCGCAATCGTACTCTTGGTGTTCTACAAGAAAAGAATGCTGTAGCCCCAAAATACAGTAATTGCGTATCGATGATACAATTTACGTATGGCTAATTTCGTATCAGAGTTCGTGAGCGAACATCCGTGGTGGACGATCGGTATCGGTGCAACGATACTTGTACCGCCTGCTGTTATTGGAGGCGCGGCTCTCCTGCACTACAATTCGTTGCCCTATTACGAGGTTAAACCGGCGAATGGAAACGAGGTCTCCTCGGTAGTCGCACCCATAATCTCAACCTACGCAGAAAGCTACAGAAAATCTATCATGTCCGAGTCCGCAAAGGACCAAACGCATATCGAATATCAGTGGGGACTTGGATTGATGGGAAGAATTATCGGAGCACGCCCGATCGCGCTCTCGATCTATAGTTCGGACAATGTACCGCAACTTTCGCATCAACAACTTGAGATCCTGATGGATGTCCTCACGTACTACCAGCCCGATGGCGGTTTTGCGAGAGAAGGTGAAGTCTTTCTTGGACATTACGGCTCCCAACCCGGTGCCATCATGACCGGTAATCGTGCAATCGGCGCATCCCACAAAGTGAGCTTCGTTAATCTCGATAACGCTGCCGATAACGAATTCGATGCATTGACTCTTGGAATATCGGAAGCGGCGATGGGGGGAAGGGATTCACTCCCGTACCGTGTCGCATTTGCTGTCTACCAAATAAAGTCGGGGGCAACGTTTGAAGAGTACTTGGCTGCGGCAAAGACAAAAAATATGCCGTTGCCGAATAAAAACCCTAAACTTCCGGATATCGTGGCGCCTGCCAAACCGCTCGATGCGGAAGATTACCGGAATCTTCAGCGGTTCGTCGGCATCTCCGCAACTCCTGAAGAAAACCACCGTATCAACACGAAGCGTTTAGAGCGGAAACTGCATACATATAGCGGGCCAAGGAAAAGGGCGGTCGTAGCGTATATCGCTTCGCTTGAAACAAGAGATGGAGCTAATTGGGAAACGGTTGTCGACCGTGCCTCTTCATATCTATTAAGCGGTAGCGCACTATAAGTACGCGATCGCTAGGTGGAGCCGAACATGATCTGTGACTCGGTTCAGAGGAACACAATCTTCGCTATTATTTTTTCAGTTCCTAAAATGGCCAAGCTCGGGTTGAACTCTTTCGAGCGCTGTATGGAGAAAGCGGTGGAACCAGGATTGACGACGAGCGTGCTGCCGACTCGTTCAATTTTCGGTTTATGCGTATGACCGGTTATCACGACATCAAATTTCTTGGATACAATACTTTCTCTGAGTAATTTTTTCCTGTCTCCATGCGTAACCGCAATCCGCTTGCCCTCAATTTCAAGTTCCAACAATGGGTCGCTTGAAACTTCCACTACACCTTCGCGTGAGATTGCCTCCAAAATGCTCGCCTTGTTGGTATCCCTGTTTCCAAGAACTCCGATGATCTTTATCCCGCGCGACGCTGCTTCACGTTCGACGTATTCCACGAATTCTGGACTTCGCCAATCGCCCACATGGACTACGACGCTCACCTTGTGCGTTAGGAAGTATTCAAACGCTTTCAGAACGCCTTCTGCCTTGTCGTGGGTGTCTGAAATAACTCCAATAACCATACAGGTATGTAGGGGGACTTTACTGGGCTCAACGACATGATTACCGGCGAATGCTTTTCTTCACTTGTATCCGTGCCTCAAGCGCTTCTGCTACCTTCGAGACGATTTCTCGAGCTGCCGTATTACGCCATCGTGAAGCTTGTGATGCGTCCGATATGTTTTTCAGCATCGTTACGACATATTCGGCGTCTTCGATTGTAGCCAACGGATAATATCCCGAACCGTCAACCGAAGCATTGTCGACTATTCTCCATAGCTCAGTCAGAAGTTTCGGCATATCGTCCCGCGCGATCGTGTATTCGAGTTCGTTTGCGTAGTTCGTCTGAAGTAGCCGCTCGCTTGTTTGGTAATCGATAATCGGCAGCACTCCCATGCTCCAGTCGATAATCTCTCGATCAATGCAACCATGGGTATTGAAGAACGTTCCCCACACCATCTCTGCGAGACGTACTTCGGTTGCCCAAGAGAAGTCGTAGATATCTTTGCCATGCGATTGAGTCGGAGCGACGTTTTTTATGAACGAACTGAGCCGCTGCACCATCAGTTTCTTGACGGAGATCGGGGCGTCATACGAAATTCCCTTCAATAGCTCGCCGAATCGTGCAAAGTGATAGCCGGAATCTTTAACGCCCTCCGGCAATTGGACCGCTGGTTTTGCTTTAACCGCCTCCGTGTACAAGTCGAGCATACTATCGAGCTCCTGAACGAAACCGTGATTCTCTTTTACCTTGATGATCAAGCCGTTCATCCTCTCTAGAATATCGTTGTAGGTACCCACTATAACGAGCGGGTTCGAATCGAAAACGCGGGATGTGAAGCTGTAGAGCGTTCCGAGAACGATGAGTGCCTGCTTCGGGTTATAGCCCTTCCTCTCGACCTCCCGAACAAGGTCCGAGATGAGCGCACCGAATTCGCGATCACCAGGGTAGCCGCCTATGTTGCCGCCGTTTCCCGGATGCGCATCCTTGAAATCGATATTCTGGATCTTCCCTTCAAGAACCTGATTCTGAGGGATATAAGCAATTTCTTTGAATCTCGATGCTAAAGCTGCGCAGGTTTGTATTCTCTCTGCAATATTCCAATGGGCTCCCATCTTTATGACCGCGGAGATCGGATGGAATGACGGGTTATTTTCAGCAATCCTGTCGATTGTTTCGACGACATGTTCATACAAAAGGATCGCGTAGGTCCCTCGCTCTACCGGTTGCCCCAACTGTACTGCCAAATCGCATGCCAATTGCCTAACATCTTCTCCGGTAAACAATTCGTAGGCGGTCATCGCGAGAGCATATACGTCTCCCGCCGAAGTCGCGCCGAATAAGGCATCGAGGGCAACAAAACCGGGAGTAGAGTAAACCTCGGTCTTCAAAAGCGAGCCGACCGATTCGGCGATACTTCGATGCTCAGCATCGACCTTTGCCGTCGCGAAATCAACGCGTCGAACTCTCCCGTTCGGCTCAACCAGCGTATTGTCTGGCTTATAGTCTCCGGAAGAAATGCCGCGAGCCTCGGAAGCAGCCGCATTGGCGGTCAACTGCTTGACGACCTCCAATGCCGCAACGATTCGGTATTCATTTTCCTCGCCAGGATATTGCTTCGCGACCGATTCGATGTACTCGGCAGCCCTCACGCCCTTGATTCGTTCCATGACAAGCGCCCATCGTCTTCCGACCCGAGTCGTAATTTCGCCGCTTCCATGGAAGGCAGGCAAATCGGTCCCCGCGGCATTCCCTAAGATTTGCGCGTCTGTTTGAAGCATATGTGCGTTATCGCGACTTTGGTGATTTTCAAGAAACGCCCGAAGCATCTGTATAAAAACCGAAGACACCAAGGTATTTTCTACGAACCGCACATTTTCCATTAAGACCATGTTTGCATCCGATGGGGCGGTTGCTGTTTGGAGTTTGCCCCGGAGTCTTTGAGAAACTGCATCCAGCTGGTCTATGATCGGTTGGGGAAGATTCGGGATTTGACTCAAGACATTCATTGCCTGTACAGCTGACGGCGCGGCAGGATTCTTTGCGAAAGCCATTTGCAGCAACGTGCCTCGTAGTGCCGCAGGCGTTATCATCGATGGGGTAAGCACCATATTGCCGTAGGGCAGGGCGATTCCTGTTTCGACATCGGCATTTTGTACTTTGAGGAGCAGATCGTCCGTTTGGGGCGGGGAATTCTTGACTCTAATAGAATATATTGAGGACGTTCCTCCATTAATTCCCTGCGACGCGATTATCTCGTAGACGACATCGTTGACCACAACGGTATCTCCGGGTTGGAACGGTTCCACATCGGGAACAGAAGCTGCCTCGGGTCTTGCCGAGAGCTGGTTAGTCGTATCGGTAAATAACCAACTATTTGAGGGATTGCTCATTACATTAATTATATCACCAGAACAAACTATCGGTTCACTATTTTATGGTATGACTATATTCCGATTCCCCGACGATTTCGGGACAAGCGTTCGCTTAGCGTTACCGAGAAGTACCCGGAAGCGCCGGGCGACTCTTTCGTCGTAGGGGGCTATTTCCTCCTCTGTAACTCCTGGCGTGAAAGGGGGAGTGGTGTAGTTTACGAACGCCAACCCATCGCGGCCTGCAACGATGCTGCCGATAATGCCGCTCGTATACTGAATTCTATCGCCTGCAGTCACATGGTATGAACGCGCTTCTGTTCCCGACTGGATGATGTACACTCCGGATCCTTTCAAAATATATTCGGTAAGCGTAAAAACGCCACTCTCAAGGTGAGGGAGAACGATAAACGGCGGCAATACGACACGCGGCTGCATTTGTACGAGCGCTGCGTTCATGAGATGTTCCTGGCCAGGGAATATCCAGTTGATTACGTGAATGCCTTGAGGAAAGTCTTCAACAGTAGCAGGAGATTCGATGTGAGAAAAAACGCCATTGATTGATCGAGGAACCATAATGGCAAGTATAGCATTTCCCTACATTGCCGCGACTAACGTTTCGGCACGCTATATCCAGCTCGGCAAGTCTCGTGAACTGCATGCGCCATTCGTGTATAGTGGGGCATGTCACAGAATAAACCGCTCAAAGTCTTGATCACCGGTATAACGGGACCTGTCGGAAGCTTCCTTGCAGATTACCTCGTTACGCTTCCCGATGTGGAGGTTCACGGATTCAAGCGGTGGAGAAGCGATCCGCGTCCGATTCAGCAGCTGTACGGTACCGTTATTTTCCACGAAGGAGACATCGTCGATCCGTTTATCGTCAACAAAACGATTGCAGCCGTTAAACCCGATTTCATTTATCATTTGGCTGCCCAAAGCTATCCTGCCGTCTCTTGGGACGCCCCGATCGAAACATTGCGGACCAATGTCGAAGGGACGATCAATGTGCTTGAAGCTGCCCGGTTGCACGTTCCGGAAGCGAAAATTCACGTAGCCGGATCGAGTGCAGAATACGGCTGGGTAAAGCCGGAGGAGGTTCCAATAAAAGAATCAAGAAACCTCAGGCCTGCTTCCCCGTACGGCGTGAGCAAAGTTGCCCAAGAACTGACGGCACTGCAGTATCACGATAGCTACGGGCAGCATGTCTACGTCACGAGATTTTTCAACCAAGTCGGACCAAGGCAAGGTGATCGATGCTCGATCCAAACGTTTTGCCAGCAGATGGCGATGATCGAAGCGGGGCTGCAGGAGCCGAAAATTAAAGTAGGGAACTTGGAGGCGAAACGCGACTTTTCCCACGTACTCGATACTGCCCGGGCACTTTGGCTATTGCTGAATAAAGGCAAGGCCGGAAAGACATACAACGTCTGTTCTGGTGTTGCGACCCGAATAGGCGATATCGCGGATATTGTACTTGCGAAAGGCAAAGTAAAAGCTGAGCTCGAAATCGACCCTTCCCGACTACGTCCCCTCGACGAGCCGATACTGCAAGGAGATAATTCCGAACTGAAACAAGATACCGGCTGGGAACCAGAGGTTACCATGGAGCAGATCGTCGAAGAGCTGCTCGAATACTGGAGGAATCGAATTGCGGAAGAACACCGGTTGAAATGAACCGGGTTCTCGAAGTACAATCGGCACCATAAACCTATTAAACCTATCTTATGATTTACCACGCAAACGCACCTCTTAGAATCGGCATTGGCGGAGGAGGTACCGATACCCCAGCATACGCAGAACAGTTCGGCGGGCAAGTGTTCAATGCAACCATCGACCGCTTCGCGAAAGCCTCCATTACAATACGGGGGAATGGAGGGATGAGTAGAGGAGACAGTATCGTTTTCCATGCGTGGGATATGGATCGCAGGGCCGTGCACGATGTCGCCGCTTCCGTGACGCCATCCGACGGACTCGATCTTTTGCAGGGAACGTACAACAGCATCATGGATCGTTTCAAGTTCGAGCCGTTACCGTTCAAACTGCAAACGCTCATCGAAGCGCCGATCGGTTCGGGACTTGGTTCTTCATCGACGCTCGTCGTCGCGATGGTTTCCGCTTTCCTCAGATGGCGCGCGCCTGGTGTCTACAGCGAAATGACTCCAAAAGATATCGCGCACTTGGCTTGGGAGATCGAGAGGAAAGATCTCGGATTATCGGGTGGCAAGCAAGATCAGTACTGCGCCGCGTTCGGCGGCTTCAATCTCATGAAGTTCATGCCGAAAGATCAAGTTATCGTATGGCCGCTGAACATTCCCGAAGCGTATATAATGCAGCTGACTGAAAATCTTGTCCTTTACGCCATGGGAACAAGCAGAGTTTCTTCGCATATTATCGATGCCCAGACAAGAAGCGTCGCCTCGGGCAGCAGTAGATCGATCGAAGCGATGCATGCGCTCAAGGCAGCAGCACAAACGATGGCCGATGCAGTCGTAAACGGGCAACTCAACAGTCTCGGGGAGATGCTCCATCAGGGATGGGAAGCGAAGAAAGCGACCGCACGA
Organism: uncultured Candidatus Saccharibacteria bacterium; assembly: GCA_964626735.1. GTDB lineage: Bacteria > Patescibacteriota > Dojkabacteria > JAOAGR01 > JAOAGR01 > CAZVIJ01. Next base: position 36,732 of record CAZVIJ010000002.1, on the reverse strand, counting down.
GAAGTTTCGAATAGCCGCATCGACGATATCTATTCGGCAGCGCTAGCAGCAGGCGCAACCGGCGGTAAGATTTCCGGAGCGGGCGGCGGAGGGGTATTTATGTTCTACTGTCCCTTCAATTCCCGATATACGGTACTTCGCGAGTTAAAGAAGTTTGGCGGCGAGGAGCTACAATTCGCATTTCATCCGTTCGGCGTAAAGACCTGGATAGAGCACGACGAGAAACAATAGTAAATACGCTTACTTCCCATCGTATTAATATATCTTGCCATAATTGTACATTCATCTATATTGGTTAGAACACCAATCATTACTACATGGCACGGCCCCTGAAAAAGCCCGTTGTACTGGCTTTAAGCCTCGTTATCATCGGGGCTTGCCTGTTTGCCGTAAAAGGAACACTGTCAGAAATACTCGGATCCTCGAAAAAATCCACAATAACGACAGCGCAAAATCAGAACATCGATTCGCATGTGTTAGGAACGACGACAAAAAAGCGCTTAGAGCTGACCGGCGATATTTCGTTCAACATTCCGACAAGTATTAAATCGAGCTTTTCGGTGGACGGAACTACCACGCTTGGCGGAAATGTTATCGGCAAAGATATCAATATCGATGTGGGCAAAGGCAGTATCTTCGGATCGAATCTCCTGTACGGCTTGCAGGCAGGCCCTGGCATTACCCTTTCAGAAGGACAAACTCCGACAATCTCAAATACCGGCGTTACTTCCTTTCAAGGCTTAAGCGGCGAGCTCAATATTTCTGCCGGCCCCGGAATTCTTATCAATAAAGACACGAATTCGAATACGCTGTTCCTCGCTTCAAACGCTGTCACCGACACCGGCTTTTCTCAATCCGGCAATTCGGTAACGACCAGCAAAAACTTAGGAGTCGGTTCAACAATCTCAGGAGGAGTCCTGACCGGCGGGTTTCAAGTCAACAGTTCAGGCGCTATCGTTCGGTCATCAAGCATTCGTTCTACGGGAACGGTGCAGTTCGACTATTTGGCAGGAGGCGGGATCATCAAGGCTGGACCGAACGGGGTACTTACCGGCGGAAAAGCGCTGCTCGGTGTCGATACTGAAGGATCATACATAACTTCTCTTACTGGTTCCTCCACAATCGGCGTGAGCGACGGGACATCACCGACACTCTCACTCATCGTCCCAACTTCAGGCAGTTCAAGCGTTACCTCTTCGAATTCCGGCTTAGAAATCGGTTCCGATGGCGTTGCACTCCTTCGGGGGTGCGGAGACGGACAATCGCTTCAATGGGATTCATCTGCCCTGCTTTGGAAGTGCGCAAGCGTTTCGGGTATCGAGCTACGGGAAGGGGCTACGACATATACCAATAATACCTTGATCGACGTCGCCGCTTCCGATTTTTCACTCTCACACTCAGGAACCACCTCGTCGCTTTCTATCGACTACGCGAATTCGCAGATCACCCGTAAAAACCAGAACGAAACGATAACCGGCACGTGGGCATTCGGAAACTTGAGCGTCAATACCATTACATCGGGTGTTTGGAATGGCGGCGCAATCGGAATTGCCTACGGCGGTACCGGCGCGACGACCGCAACGAATGCACGTTCTAACTTAGGAGCGGCATCGCGTGGAGTGAATTCGGATATAACCGCCCTGACCGGCCTGACGACGGCTCTTTCGGTAGGACAGGGAGGTACCGGATTGAATACCGTGCCCGGACTCGATCAAATAATGGTCGGTACCGGTACCGGGTATAGTCTATCGACCATTACGCCGGGAACGGGAATCGGTTACGCTAACAGCGGCGGCGTGCTGACCCTTAGCAATACGGGTGTCACTTCGTTCCAAGGCGGTACCGGTGCAGTGACGCTGAGCGCCGGAAACGGAATTAACGTAACGGGAACGACGATTGCCAATACCGGTGTTACCTCGCTTGCGGGAACCGCAAATCAGATCAACGTCTCTTCGGCTACCGGAGCTGTAACATTGTCGTTGCCCCAGAACCTATCTACTACTTCGGATGCTACGTTCAATAGCGTTACGACTTCAAACGGGCAGCTCAAATTCGGCGCAAACGGTACCCTGGTATGGACGCCGACTGCACCGCGGACAGTTACGATCCCCGATGATACGGGAACCGTCTGTTTATCGACCGGAAACTGCGCATCGCTCGGCGCTTCGACGACTAATTCCGGCACTTCGAATAATAACGAGGTAGCCATATTTACTTCGAACTCGAATATCACCAGTGTTTCTACGTTCTATTACAACAGGACGAACAACAGGCTTGGCATCGGCACGAATTCGCCGAATGCGACTTTGTCTGTCGGCGCGAACAAGTTTACCGTTGATGGAACATCGGGAAATGCTTCGACCGTAGGAACATATACGACGGATACCGGAGTCCTCATTCGAGAGGGAGGATCGACGCCGACGCTGTACGGAACCATAAATGTTGCCGATCTTTCGTCGGGGCAAACCTACACGTTCCCCGATCAATCGGGCGTCGTCTGTTTGACGAGCGGAAACTGCGTCGGACTTGGTGGAGGCATTACGACGACGGGAGGTACGACGGATAAGCTTGCCAAATTCACCGGAGCTCAAGCGATAAATGACTCTATTATTACTGATAACGGAACGCTTGTTTCGGTTGGAGGAAATTTTAGCGCATCAGGTACCGTGACGTTCAGCTCGCTGACCACTGGAATTCTCAAAAGCTCATCGGGTAGCGTATCGGTCGGTGCCGTCAATTTGAACAGTTCGGAAATCACCAGTATTTTGCAACTCGCGAACGGCGGTACGGGAGCGAACACTGCGGCAGGAGCACGATCGAATTTAGGCGCGGCGGCAGCGGGCTCGAACTCAGATATCACCTCGCTCTCCGGTCTCACGACCGCGCTTTCGATTGGGCAAGGCGGCACCGGTACGGCAAACGCCCCAACCAACGGCAAGATACTAATCGGTAACGCAAGCGGCGGGTACACGGTCGCTACGCTCACCCAAGGGACGGGGATAGGTATTACGAACGGCAATGGATCTATAACCGTCGCAAATACCGGGGTAACATCATTCCAATCCTTGACTGGCGCGGTAACGCTGACGGAAGGATCGGGAATAACCATTACGGGAACGACAATAGCCAACTCTGGAGTCACCAGCCTGAATTCGTTAACGAGCGGAGTAACGCTTGCTGGAGCCGGCATCAATTCGCTTTCGGTTTCAGGATCGACGTTGACGCTCACCGGTACCGAGGCGGATACCTTGGCGAGCGTGAGCGCCCGCGGCAATTCTACGTCTACCGGACTTTCTCTCGTGCAAAACGGAAATCTAGCTTCATCATACGGTCTGCAGCTATTGAGGAATACCGATTCCGGATCGCAGGGATACTTTATCCAAGCACTCAATGCAGCGGCAAACGCCAACCTATTCAGTGTCGATACCTCGGGCAAATTCACCTCGGCAAGCAATTCGCTTACGTTCGGCGGTACGGGGACGCTTTCTTGGACACCGACGGCATCCCGCTCAGTGGTAATTCCCGATGCAGACGGTACCGTTTGTATGTCGACCGGAAACTGCAGCGGAACTGGTGCAGGAATTGGAGGCTCGGGTACGAACGGGCAGCTGGCGTTCTGGAACGGGACGTACAATATCGGCGCTGACTCGGCGTTATTTTGGGATAACGTAAATAAAAGGCTTTCGCTTGGAGCTGGCTCGTCTCCCTCATATAAGCTCGATCTCCTGAGTTCGGATACGACCGGCCTCATGAACCTCGTCGGCAACTCGATAACGACCGGCACCGGATTTAACATGAGCCTGAACGGACTGACGACCGGTACCGGATTCAGCCTAAACTCCACCTCGACTGCGCTAACGACCGGATCGCTCATGAATCTTTCGTGGATTCCCGGATCGGCTACGACCGCAAGCGGGGATTTGTTCTCGCTCAACATCGGCTCGAACGGAAATATCGGCAGCTTGTTCAATATCAAGGACAACGGAAATTCTCTGTTCAAGGTAACCGAGTCGAACATCGTCAATAACTTGCCCGTCTCGTTCAATGCGCCCGGCGATCTCTCCGTCGCGTACGATCTTATGCTCACCAATCAAAACTCATCGTTCATCAAGTCGAACGCGGGACTTACGCTAGAATCGGGAGAGAGCTTCGAAAGCAACGACTTAACGCTTAGAACTTTCGGTTCGGGACAAGGAGTATTCGATTTCCCGGGAGGCTTGAATTTACTGAATGCAACGCCGGTAACCCTTGCGTCGTCGACCACGGCGCTTAATTTCGCATCCGGCCTATTCAACCTCGATACGACGAATACGAGAATCGGTTTCGGTACAGCAGCTCCAAGCGCAGCATTCCATTACGTCGCACCCGCATCGGTTACCGGAACGGGTACTATCTCATCATCCGGCACTACCGTTACCGGAAGCAGCTCGGCATTCAATACTCAGTTGGCGATAGGCGATACGATCACCGCATCCGGGCAAACGAGAATCATTACGGCTATCGCAAGCGCAACATCGCTTACTACCGATACCGCGTTCTCTCCCGTCATTTCTGCCGGCACATCATTTACGTTCAATCGTCCGATAACGAAAGTTGTCGATAATACGGGAACGACGCAATTCATGCAGGCAGCGAACGGTTATGTCGGTCTTGGCGTTACAGCACCTACGGCTCGTCTTGAAGCGACGGGAAGTGGATCGACGTTATCTACCTATTCTTTAAAGTTATGGAATAGCAGTAGCAGCAACTTACTATCGGTGCGGGATGACGGTGTGGTCAATCTCGGTACCAGTCCTGAAATCGATTTCATCTCGAACGGAACGAGCATTCGAAGGTATGGTTCGACGGGAATCGCTATCACCGGCGTCGGCAACGCGGGATACTCGTTAAATGTTCAAAGCTACAACAGCAATGCGTACGCGGCGACGAGCGGTACCATCGGCAGTACGTTAATCGACGGCACATTCAATCCGGCTTCGGGAACGGGCAAATTTATCGGCTTGAATATCGCGCCGACTATCAACCAATCCGGTACGGCAACAGGCGATTATACCGCGCTGCAAATCAATACAACCGAAAGCGCTGCGACCGGTACCTATAAATACCTTGCCGACTTCCAAACAGGTGGGTCGAGCAAGTTTGTATTTACGAGCGCCGGATACATGGGGATAGGCACAACGACGCCGACAGCGCTTTTGAATGCGAAAGCCGCAACCGGGACGAGCGGAAGCGGTACGATATCTTCAGCTGGAGTTACTGTCACGGGCTCAAGCACTGCATTCACTACGCAACTTACAATCGGCGATACCATTACGGCGAGCGGGCAAACGCAAGTAGTAACAGCTATCGCAAGCGATACGTCGCTTACCGTTGACCCTGGATTCTCGCCGAATGTCACTGCTGTCGCCTTTACGTACCAGAAGCCGATCGTAAAGACTGCGGACAGCAGCGGCAATCAGAAATTCATGATCAATTCCCAGGGAAATATTTACCTCGGCGATACCGCGACAAGCGGAACGCAATATATTTACGGCACGCTATATACCGGAAGCGGCTACCCGCGCGAGCAGATATCTTTTACGCCAGGCAACAATGGCGGAACCATACAGTTGCTCACCAAGTCGAACCAATCGCTCACGCTGAACGGGTCCGGCAATATTGTTACTCTCACCAGCTACGGATCGATCGGCCTTTCGACATCGACGGACAATATCACATTCCAGCCAGGAGGAGCGGGAAACGTAGGTATCAGCACCGCAACGCCGTACGCATCGCTTCAGGCGAACGGCCATGCGGCTACTTCAGGAACTGGTACGCTCGATTCCTCAGGAACGACCGTCACCGGTACGAGCACGGTTTTCACGACGCAGCTCCATGTCGGCGATACTATTACTGCGAGCGGCCAAACGAGAACGGTCACTGCAATTGCGAGCAATACTTCGCTCACAACCGACACGGCATTTTCCCCAGTACTTTCTGGAGCTGCGTTCACGTTCCAACAGCCGATTTTCAAATTCGCGAATAGCTCGGGCACGGTGGTCCATACGCAAACTGCATTAGGATACATGGGGGTAGGTACGGCAGCACCGCTTGCGAACCTCGAATCGCTCGCAACCTCGAATCAGCTTCGGCTATCGTATGACGCTTCGACTCCGGTTTTATTCAATGTCGGCGCTACCGGAGATTTGACTATCGATCAGAATAAGCTTTCGACAAGCGGCGCGATACGATTCAAAACTTCCGGCGCGAGCAATGCATCTGCAGAAATGTTTACTTTGAAAGGTGCAAGCGGCAGTACGGGTTATGTTGGTATTAATAACTCAAATCCGTCGTATGCGCTCGATGTCTCGCCGGCGTATTCGGGAACGGGAATCAGGCTCGCAGCAGATACCATAATGCAGCCGTCTACTTCGACAAACAACTCGGCGCCTGATATTTTGACGCTGCAAAATCTAGGATCGTCAACGACGAGTGGAGTAGGTGACAGCATTTTGTTCAAGAGCGCGAACTCGAATTCTAATTCCCGCCAACTTGCCAGGCTGTCAAGCTTCTTTACCACCACAACACAAGGAAGCGAGCGGGGAGCAATGACATTCAGCGTTGCCCAGCCGAACGATATCAACAGCACGACATTGGCGGAGGTAATGCGGTTAGACGGAAACGCGCAAGTTGGAATCGGTATTACCGGAGCGCATTACCGGTTCTCGACCCTTATGAGCAATGCAAGCGGCAATGTCGCCGCTATCACCAACACGGCAACAACCGACGATACGACGACGAACGCGCTCCGACTCAATCTCGGAACTGCCGACACCGGCACCTCGGCTCGATTCATGCAGTTTTACGCCGGCTCGACGACCGATAATGACGGTACCGGCGTCGGCAGGATTCGGCTTAATAACACGGGCGTCGCTTACGAAACGGGAGGAGCCGACTTGGCGGAGTACTTCGACGTTACCGGTCTCGTAGAAGAAGGCGATTTGGTTGCAAATTCGGTAAGCGGAAACATGAAAGCCTCGAAAGTAAACGATCGCGTGTTCGGCGTCGTTTCCAGCTCTGCCGCATTCGTCGGAAACGCTAAAACCGACAAGCCGAAGGCGAATCAGGCGATTATCGGTTTGACCGGTCAAGTTAAGACGAAAGTGAGCACGATCAACGGAGTTATCCATAAAGGCGACTTAATCGGGATTTCCGAAATAGGCGGCGTCGGCGCAAAGTTGATCGACTCGGGATTCGCTGTCGGAACAGCCCTCGAGGACAACTTCGATACCGACGTAAATGCGGTGAGGAAAATTACCGTTCTCGTCGCTCCATTCTACTTCGCCGGCAAACCGACGAGCGATATCAAGCAAGCAGGCGTCGACTTCATCCAAAAGACAAAAAGCGGCATAAGCACAATTTATTCGATTCATACCGATGGGGACGTAAGCGCACGCAGCGGCAAATTCTCGGGAGAAATCGCTGCATACTCGCTGAAGATCAATGTCGATTCGTTTACCATCGATTCTGAAGGTAATGTCGTGACGAAGGGATCGGTCAAGACCGCGGCAATCATCACCGCAACGCTCGAAGCAACGAATGCGACGATCGCTCAGCTTACCGTCGATACGCTTCACGTAAAAACGCTCGTAATCGGCACAAGCGAGGAAGATAAGGCAAAACTCGCAAAAGTAATGCCGAGCCCGACCGTAACGCCTACACAAACAAGCGGAGTAGTTCCAACGCTCAGCCCGACGCCAACGAAGGAAGATTCTTCGATCGGGGATGCTGTCTTGCCCGCGAATAAAAAGACAGTATTTATCGAGAACTCGCTGGTAACCGAGAAGTCTAAAGTTTTCCTTACCAACAGGACAGAAGATGCAGGTGCGCTCTCCGTCATCCGAATCGAGCCATCGAAGGGATTCGAGGTGAGCATCACGAAGCCGTACGGCAAGGAAGTTAAATTCGACTATTGGATCGTTGATAAATCATGAGCGTTATGATTAATTTGGTTGTGGACCGACTCAAGAAATTTGCCGTCAACACGTACGGCCGAATATTCTTGGTCATGCTGATTATGGTTTCAATTATCAGCCTTTTGCTTCCCTATATTTCCAAGAAAGCTGAGGCTGTCGCCTGGAAAGATGCCGCATGGAAATTCCGCAAGCTGTTGACGATAGACAAAACAAAAGTGTCGGGCACGTCGAATATCAGCAATTTCCTTGCGTACGTAAATGTAACCGACGCTGATTTATCGAGTGGAGCGCAAGCAAGCGGCAACGATATCTTCTTCACATCCGAGGATGGCCTGACGAAGCTGCCGCATAAAATCGAATCGTATTCCAGCGGTACCGGAGCATTGGTAGCCTTGGTAAAAATTCCCACCTTAAGCGTATCTGCGAACACGCTCCTATATATGTATTTCGGTAATCCAACTGCAACAAACCAGCAGGCGAGCGGAAGCGCGTTATTCCCATCGAATTACCGAGCTCATTATTTCTTGAACGAATCGAGCCCCGCCCTCTATTCGCAAGTCAGCGATAATACCGGATACAATTCCCATGCGAGAATCGCCGGTGGCGCTATGACGTCGGGAACCGGAATCGTCGGAGGCGACTTTGTCCCGACCGGATCGCAAACCGTAACCGAGAAAGCAGCGTTCAGCTACCCAATCCTCGGAAGCTCCGCGACGAGCACATCGCATTTGATCGGTACGGCGAGCGCACAGAAAGTCGCCCAAAGCTTTATCCCGCCAACGAACATGAACGTAAGCGCCGTAACCATCAATACGGGATATATCGGAACAATGGGTACCAGGCAGTTTACCGTACGCATTGAGACTGACTCGAGCGGTGTCCCATCTGGCTCGGTGGTAACCAACGGAACATCGAAGTGCATGCAGCTCCAGACGGGAACGACGCTCTCAACGACATACGCGAATTTCAACACGCCTCCGACCATAACCGCTAACACGAAATACCACATCGTCGTAACCGAATACACCGATACATCGTGCACAACCCAAGTTACTTCCGATACATCGCCGAACTCCTACGTGGTCGGCGTCGACCAAACGAGCGCAACGTATGCTGCCGGCAACTACGCGGAATACAACGGCTCAACATGGACTGCTGCATCGACGAAAGACATGATGTTCGAAGTCTATTCCGACAGTACATCGTTGACCGGTACCTTTACCGTTGGAGGGTGGTTCAAGTGGGCGAACAATACGACCGATTTCATGCTGATGCTGAAAGGAGCTCGAAACGGCGGCAACTTCTTCGGAACCCAGCTTTTCAGCGTGACGTATGCCCAATCGACGAAACTTCTAACAGTCAATACGTTCACCTCTTCAACGAACGTATCTCTTGCCTCAGTTACGACTATCAACGATACGACGACTTGGCACTATATCGCATTTTCTTACGATGGCACGACCAGGAGGCTTTACATCGACGGCAATCTCGACAATTCGGGAGCATGGGCTGGTCCCTTGAATGTTTCGGGAGCGCCATTCGGTATCGGCGAGGCTCGATCTCTGAACGTCCAGAACTTCAACGGCAGCGAAGATAACGTATACCTGACCAACAACGCATTATCGTCGGATTATATTAAAACCGAATATAACAATATCAACAGCCCATCCACCTTCATGAGTTCCGGTACCGTGGAATATGCTCCGGGCCCGTTTGTGTATTACAACTTCGACGAAGGTAACGGAACGACCATTAACGATTCATCAAGAAACAGCAATACGGCAACGAAAACATCGGGGACAACCTGGCTCGGTAAGGATGCGTGCGTGAGCAATAATTGCCTTAGCTTCGATGCGAGCGCAAGCAACTACGTCAACTCAAATTCGACGATCAATCTCTCCTACACGAAAGCAATCACCCTTTCGTTTTGGATGAAAATCGCCCGCTTTTCCAACGACGATAAAGTTGCCGCGGAGTTCAGCACTAATTTCAACAACGTTACCGGAGGGTTTGCCATAGACCCGAACGATGCAACGCCGACAACGTGCCAAAACTACATGTCATTCGGGGTCAAGGGAGATGCCGGGTTCAATATCAAATGCTATCAACGGCCTTCAGCAGGATATTGGCATCATTACGCTATTGTACTCGATAAGAATCAAGCCGCGGCAGGCGAAGTTACCGCCTACATCGACGGAAAGTTGGCGAGCTCAACATCGCAACCATATAACGCGAATAATTCGAATACGTTCGGAAACTTGGCGCTGTATTTGGGAAGCAGGGCAGGTACATCCCTATTTGCGAATATGCAAATGGACGAGTTTAAAATTTACCCGGTTGCGCGTTCGGCAAGCGAAGTCGCCGCAGATTATAATGCCGGCGCCGCAGGAGTATCGACACGAAACGGAGGCGGCGTGGTAAACGGAACGAATAAGGGAAGCACCGATACCAAGCTGACTGATGGGTTGCTTGGCTATTATAAGTTTGACGAGCTCTCGTACAACGGAACGGAGGGCGAAGTGAAAGATGCATCGGGTAGGGGAAACGACTTGACCGGACAGGGGAGCATCTCTGTTTCCTACAACGGCAAATACGGCAATGCCGGTAACTTTAACGCATCCGGCAAATACATTCGGGAGAAAAATAACGCGACCGGCACGAATGCGCAAGTCTACAATACGACAACTAAGTGCCTCGACGAATTCAACCATCCGACATTAACAAGCTATCTCAGTCTTGCTCCCTCAACGTACTATTACGTCGCGACAAAATCCTCTAACACAGCTTGGGGGTACGTTGGCGCAGGCAGTTGCGGCTCCGCTTGGACATTCGGAACCTATACCAATCGAACGCAGACCGTACAAGGGGCGAACGGCAGCCCGGATGGTGCGAGCGGCTGGGCGTGGACTTTCTACAAAACCGATTTCCAGATGACCGGCCCATTTGCGGTAAGCGTTTGGGTTAATCCTACATCGAATGCAAATTTTACCATCCTCGACAAGCTTGCAGCCAATGCCGGTTACCGAATCGCACTCGATTCATCGGGCAAAGTTGCCGTCACGACGGGCGATGGCGCATCGACCACAACTATAACCGGCAACAATACCGTAAGCGCAAGCAGCTATACGCACATTGCCGTTACGTATGACGGAACCAACGTGACGATTTACACGAACAACGCGAAAGATACCTCGGCTGCCGTTGCGTCGATTGCCGAAAGTTCGGCTTTCTTACGACTGGGCTATGACGGTACCAATTATGCGAGCGGATTAATCGATGAGCTTCGTATGTACAGCAGATCATTGGGAGGCAGCGATATTGCTGCGCTTTACGCATACGCGCCGGAACCGATCGTCCACCTCAAACTCGACGAAAAATCGGGAACGACGGCAGGAGACTCGAGCGGCAATGCTTGGAACGCGACCTTATCGAATTCCCCGACGTGGACGACCGGCAAGTATGGGGGCGCGTTGAGTTTTAACGGCACGAATCAATACGCGACAACCAGTTCGACGATCATGAATGCCCAAAGCGACGGCACGAAACCGAAAGAATCGTCGTACGCCATGTGGATTAAGCCGACAGGCGACTTGCGAACCAATACGTACGGGATCTTCACGTCAGATGTAACCGATTCGTGCGGCGCAATGAAGATCCAAACCAATAGCGACAATAAAATTACGATCGGCCAACGATGCTATTCGTTTCCGACAACCGATATCACCAACGAGAATTTCACGAATACCTGGACGCACATCGCCGTTACCTACTCCAATAATGTCCTCACGTTATATATCAACGGCGTGAAAAGGACGATGGCAGGCATCGCAAGCCAGAACTTCAATTTGGTTTCTCTTGGAATCGGCCGCATCAATGCATCGACGACTCCCGTTTACTATAGCGGGGCTATCGACGATATCAGGGTATACAATTACCGAAGGAATGATCTGCAAATAATCGAGGACATGGATAACGGCCGTCCCGAACCCGCATCGTCGGCCTCGTCAAAACCCGGCAACCCATTCATCTACTACAACTTCGACGAAGGGACCGGTACGGTACTCAACAATAAAGGCTACGCAAACGCAAACGGGACGATGTCCAACTTCGCGAGCCCGGGTACCTCGACATCCGGTTGGACCACGGACGGTAAGCTATCACGAGGGCTCAACTTCGATGCATCCGACGATACCGTCGCAGTGACGTATTCGAACGGCATCAACCCGAGTCTCGGACTCTCCGTAACCGGTTGGTTCAAGTCTCCCAGCTATAACGGTTCGGGTACGCTCGTTTCGCTGCCGGGAAGTTTCTGGGTAGGGCAGTACACCGATAAGTTCGGAATCAACACGAGCGGCGGCGTTATGACGATCGGGACAACAGCGCTCGCGAACAATGTCTGGTATCACTTTGCCGTGACGTACGATTCGGCTACCGTAACGCAGCGGGTGTACATCAATGGCGTTCTCGAGAATAGCGCGGTAACAACGGGGGTTGCATCCAGCTTAGCGACCGTCGCCTCGAACATGTCGATAGGAACGGGAAACCTCGTAAACGGCAGTGCGATGACAGCATGGAAAGGTACGGTTGACGAGCTGAAAATGTACCCGTCTGCCTTAAATGCGAGTCAAATTCTGTTAAGCTTCAACAATGAAAAGAGCGCCGTGCTCGGCTCTACCTCGACGGCATCGGACGGACTTACTCCCGATAGCAGCGCGGCACGAGAGTATTGCGTACCGGGCGATACGGCTTCATGCGCCGCTCCCATCGGAGAATGGAAGATGGACGAAGGCACCGGATCTACGGCGAACGATACCAGCGGTAACGGTTATGCGGGAAGTTGGAACGGGACCGGAACGCATTGGGGCCCCGGAAAAGTCTCGAAGGCAGGTTATTTCAATGGAACCGACGATTATATTCTGACGAATACCAACAGCACCGCATTCGATGGTAGCTCGACAACCCTCACCGTTTCCGGCTGGGTTCGGCGTACCGACTCGGCATCGAATGACGCGTTCTTCTTCTCCAAGGGAGGGGGAGGAAGCAGCGGCTGGGTCTTAGATTACAATGTCAATAATTTCCTTGTGGTCGTGTACAAAAACGGCGCCTCCAATGCGGTTACCGCTCAGTCTTCGGTTGCGATGGCGAGAAATACCTGGTGGCATGTCGCTGTCGTTATGACGATCAATACGACGACGCTTTCGAGCAACGACGTGAAGATGTATATCAATGGGGTCGACCGCACCGTAGCCCCGACAAAAAACTCCCTACCAGCTGCATCGGTTGCCAAGGTTAAACTTGGCGCTAGGGGAGAAGACGGTTCGGCGGGAAATTTTTTCACCGGTTACTTGGATAATTTCCGCGTCTACAATTATACCCGTTCGGTTGCGCAAATAAATTGGGAATATAATCGAGGTCTCGGAACGACCTGGTATAAATTCGACGAATGCTCGGGAACAACAATTAACGACAGTACGGGTAACGGTGCAGCTTCAAGCGGTACGCTCAACCTCGGTTCGTCAGGTCAGCTTGCCTCGGGCAACTGCTCGGTTGCAGGTACGACCTGGGGAAATGGAGCAAACGGTAAGTTAAACTCCGCGTTGAATCTGGACGGTACCGACGATTATGTGTCTGTAGCGAATAATGTCGGTATCGACCCGACAACGACTGCACGCAGCTTCTCGATTTGGATCAAGACTTCATCGTCATCGCGGATCGGCATTGTCCAGTCGACGGGGGCAACATATAGCTGGGTGCTTGACGTCAATATGTCGACTACCGGCAAATTGCGGTACTGGTTTAACGGAAGCTCGT
>CAZVIJ010000002.1:3183-22956 GCA_964626735.1 uncultured Candidatus Saccharibacteria bacterium | reverse complement strand
CGTTTCTTTCGAACACATCTTTAAATGACTGTAGCTGGCATAATATAGTGGTCGTACATAACGGCACTGCATTCAGTTTGTACGTTGACGGCAAGCTTGATACTTCGGGAACATCCGCTGCATGGAACGCAACGGGTGCCACGTATTACATCGGCTCTGATGCGTTGGTGGCTGGCCGCTATTTCAACGGCCAACTCGATGAGTTTAAGGTGTTTAACTATCCGTTGACGCAAACGCAAATCAATATGCTCTACAATCTCGGAGCCCTCAAATACTGATTAGTGTATCTTCATTAAATACCTTTGGATAAATGCGTTTGCATTGACGATTCCATATTGGTTCGCAAGTACATACAAGTTTAGTATTCTTTCGGCATATTCATCATCGATCGACGTTCCGGTCAAGTTAAATTCTTGTCGAATCCGAGCACGCGTTTCGGGGGAGTTATCGGTAATCTTATATTTCGTAAGCCGCTTAAATGCGATAAACGAGTTTTTAACCGTTTGCGTTATGATCCTATGCTTCTCTGGGGTTGAAGGCATACCGACCATATCTCCTGCCATCATCTGAATCAGAAGATCGATTCTCATGCATTCTGCTCCCAAGGTAACTTCGTTCGCCTTTTCGAGTGATTTCAAAGGTTCTGCAAACGCAACTTTTTGGGCAAGGTCTACGACCTCTTCCTCAAGTTTAATAACTTCTGTCCAGTAAAATCTCGTAACGAGCTCGTTTCCGTAATCTCGGAAGAGGCTTCGTTTCGCGTTTATCGCGTCGTAAGAAGATATCAGGTTATTCGATTCGATATACTTCCTGATTATATCGACGCTTCGTTCCGGCAATTCCTCGTCATCGAAGAATCCGGACTTAAGCCTCATGTTGATTGTTTCGATGAGCTGCCTATTCTGTATCAAATCCACTAGAGCCATACGGACAGCCGCCATATTGTAGCTGCCGCGATGGTAAGGGCTTACCACGGCTTCCATTTTCATGATTACGGTATCGATTAGCGTATCTTCATCGCGTTCGAACCCTTTAAGCGGCTCGCCGGGCGTAACGACCGGGAATTCCTCGAGGATGAGGGCCGTCAGCATCGCAAACGCATTCTTGGCTCCCGGATGTTTTTCCTTATACAGCAATCCTTCCTCTATGCAGCTGATAAGTTTCCTCATTTCGGCGTAAGCGAGCGTCTCCTGGTCGTCATCCTCCAGGTATGCTCCTTGCTCGAATTTGATATCGACGCCATTGTCTTCTTTTTTGACTTTAATAAATACCTTCTTCTTGTCCTTCTGCTTTTTCCTGTTGTGCCGGTGAACCGATAATCCCGGATCTTTCGGATTTTGTACTTTTCCATCGCGTATATCGAAGAGGTTTTGAATTAATTGGTTGACATCAACATCGATAGTTACGTAACCACCCGGACGTTCCAGCTCAGGTTCAAGAGAAACGCTGGAAACGACATCAGCCGGCATCAAGTCAGGATGACGTTCTTCCTCATCAACGACTTCGGCTGCCGCAAGCGGTTCAAGCGACGGAAGTAGTGCTGCAATCATCTGGTAATGCTGCTCAAGCTCGTTGAGCTGCGCGAGTATCCGTCCATCATCTTGGGCAAACGGTGCCCTGGAGAGTTTGCCAACCGTATCCAGACAATGTTCGAGAAGCGCTTGCGGGGTTAGGAGCGTTACGGTCTCCTCTGCGGTAAGCGGGCCTTTATGTGCTCGCCTGATGTTGTTCGGAAAAAATAACGGGTAAATAGAACCTTGCGTCGTTATCTGGCGTCTCCCCGTTCGTTTTAGGGTCGCCTCGAAATTTTGCGAGAGTTTGGTGATCTTTCTGGTAAACGGATTGTCATGGAGATCTTCAACCGTTTTAAGCATCTCGAAGTTCACGTGGTTCGTGATGACAACATCCATGAATAAAGCCGCCTCAGGTAGGAGGACTATGAGGTCAGCGCCTGGCCGGTACAAGTCGTATCTCCATGGTGTTGCGAAAACCTCGAGTTGTTCCGATTGGTTCAGGACGGTTGCGGCAACCTGCTCTGCGGTCGTGCCATTAATGCCGCGATGATGCAAGTGGTTGAGCATACCCCAGCGAATCATTCTTTTGGGATATCCTCCGCTCAATAGCGAACGATCGATTATGCTTCTGAAAACAATGTCTCGCGTGATGTTGTCCCAACCGTACGTTGCTTCAAGCTCGAAAATTTCGGCAACATCTCGAAGTTCCTCCGACAATTGATCGGGCGTCGTAGACCGGTCCAGCAATTCCCACTCCCGGCTTTCTCTCGTTCTTCCGCTTCTGTCAGTGTAGTAATAGTAGGGAAGTTCGTCGTCATGACGGAATATCGGAGGTATAGCAACTGGCCTTACGGTACGGGAAAATCCCCTTCCATCGCCGTTGCGGTGCCCGTCGCCTAAGTGGGTAACGCCGTAAATCTGCAAAGGTTGTTCATTCGGTACAACGCTCATCTTATAATTATATCAGTAGGAGGGGTACACTGCAGGTTTTTGCATCATAGCCGCTCTCGTACACTCTTGCTAGCCGGGTGGCAACACCATTAACATTCTTCTACTATATACCCATGAAAATTACCTACATTGCCCATTCCGGATTCCTGGTCGAGGATTCCGAAACAGTGCTCGCAATTGATGTTTGGGCTAAGAATCCCCTTCATCCTGTGGATTCGCAAGCGATTCCCCGGCTTGACCACGTGTTTGTCACCCACGACCATCCCGACCATGATTTGGCGTTTGGAATCGAACTGGCACAACGGGACGGAGCCACATTCCATTCGGTATTGGATATTGCAAGCTACACCAACGAACAAGGCGTGCAAAATGTCGAACATGCGAATATCGGCGGCCCGTACGCAAGCGGGAAAATTGAAGTAGTACTCGTGCACGCGGAACATACGAGCAATATTGGTATACCCGTCGGGTTCATACTACGGTTGGGCGGTAGATGCCTGTACCATATGGGAGATACCGGCTATTTCAAAGGGTTCGACACGCTGGCCGAGCTCTACCGAATCGACACACTGCTTATCCCAATCGGAGGCAGGTTTACCATGGGACCGAAAGAAGCAGCGCTTGCCGTAGGCGATATGAAGCCGAAGTATGTTATACCGATGCACTACAACACGTTCGACGCCATTAAGCAGGATCCTATGGAGTTTCAGGCATTGTGCAGGAAGCAATCGCCTGATTCCCAAGTTATCATATTGAAGCCGGGGGAAGTATGGGAGTCATAAACTATTCCTTTACGTTCCTGAAGCGCGGGTAAAACCAAAGCATCGCGTTGATAAAAAGAAATACTATGGCGACGATAAGGCTTGTCGTTGAGTTCTTGATGGTGGCAAGCCCGATGAAGTAAAGATCGAGCACGATACCGATCATGAAGAGTACGAGCGCAAGCCTGAGAAAATTTGTCGTCGTTTGAATGAACGATTCTGAAATAATTTCCGGATCGGTGAGCCTATCATGAACGGCAGGCGTCATGGCGCAGATCGTAGCGCATGCGATCATGAGCGTTGCCAAGAAATGTATGTTTTTCTCGAACTGGTCAAGCGTATTGAACATCGGACTGAAAACCGAAACGAGCTGGAAGCCAAACAACGCTTGTATCCCGGGGAGAATAATACGGCTATCGCCAAAAATATTGGAAGCAGTCTCTTTGAGTGAAGTCTTTTCTATCTTTTGGCCCATACGCTGTATAGGAACATAAGTACGCTCCTATTACAGCGACATTCGCAATGGCTAGTAGGTTATGAGGTACACGATAAACATGCCCAAAATGAAAAACGTGAATAAACCCCGTTTCCCGAGATCTACGGCGTCTTCGTCGGTATACAGGCGCACATGCCCTTTCGGAAGATAGTCCTTCGCCGAAAATACGTACGTGACGATGTAATATCGTTTAATAAAGGCGCGGTAGATAAAGAAACCTAGAAATCCAAAATACAGAACCGTCATATAGACCTTCAGGACGGGATCCTTGAAATCCGGATAACGGAAATACATGAAAATAAACGATAGGGCTGCCATAAGAGAAAAACCTCGCTGTAGTATATCCGAAGTCTCTTTGGGCAACTGGTTCTTTTCGAAATCCCTAATCACAGCACCATTGTAGCATATAGACGTATTGCTAATTGACTTTGGCTTGCAAAGTCAATAACGTGGTGCGGATGAACACGAAGGTGCTTAGGGAGGTGAACGTAGTATTGAAGTACGTTGCGCTCGCAGGTGTTTTTCTCGTCCTCGGGATAGGGCTTGGGTATTACCTGCTCGTAATTTACCCGAAACTTCAATACAAGCCCGGACCGTACCTCGGCTCGGATGTATCCGTGCAATGCTACGGAGAAAAAGTGATCACAATCGATCAGTCAAAGCGCGGAGCATGTTCAACGTACCAGGTATCGTGCGAAGGTGGGTATAAAATTCCATCCAAATGGAGAGCCGGTGCATACCCCTGTGCATGCGAAGGAACTGCCGGGGTCACTATCAATAACCGATGCATGATCCCGGCAGATAGCCAATAGTAAATGCGCTAACGTTTTTCTGGAGATTTTGCTATGCTCCTTCGTGCTTGAAGGCACAGGTTTTTACATGACGTTTCAGAGAGGCCCCGTTCGACGAACCAGAATCGTGAGGCAGGTGGGAACAATCGTAGCATCAGTTTCCGTCTGTGTGTTTGTACTTCTGTCTGTGTTCCAAAATAATACATTTACCCGCTCTACCGAGGCATTGGATCTTTATACCCCTTCAAAATACTTGGATCTCGATAACTGGAAAATTACCTTGCCGGTTGGAGATTACGAAAGTCCGACGCAAATAAAGAATCCTCGGCTCGAGTCGTTTCGCCAGGCGCCATTCTTCGTCGCGGATGCAGGAAGCGGCGCGGTTCGTTTCCGAGCGCCCGTTAATGGCGTTACGACGAGCGGATCCAGCTACCCTCGATCGGAACTTGGTGAAGTTGAGAACGGAAGGACTGCACGATGGAAATCGTATTCCGGTACGCACATAATGTACCTGGACCAAGCGATTACTGCATTGCCGAAAACAAAGCGGCAAGTTGTCGCCGGACAAATCCACGATTCGCGAAGCGATGTGGTCGCAATCCGTCTTACCGACAATAAGCTCGCCGTCCATGCCGGAAGCCGTGACGTACGGACGCTCGATAGCAACTATACGCTCGGCAAGCGGTTTACCGTCCGGTTCCAAGTAAATGACGGCGTAACCCGGGTCTATTACAACAACAGCAAGTATCCCGTATACACCTTGAATAGGAATTACTCGGGTGCGTATTTCAAGGCAGGCGCTTATACGCAATCGAATTGCCGTACCGAACGCTGGTTCCAGTGCAACAGCGGCAACTTCGGCGAAGTTGTGATCTACAACATCGGCCTAAAGCAATAGGTTTCAATATCAAACAATTAACCGTTCACCATTGATAATTGCGCAATGATCATCGATCATTGCGCAGCCGTTCGCGCCCTACCCATATGAATTCCCAAGGCTCGGGGTTCGGGCCTTGGTTCTCGAGTCCTTTCGGATAACTGGGAATGAATCCGAATCGCTTTGCGTTGGCGTAATTGTTATCCGAAATCCAACGGTAGCCGGTACTCTCCATGATATCGATGACATATCCGGTGTGGTGCTTAGAATATCCGGGGATGGCGATTCTGTTCATGGTTCGCTGCAAAGACTCGTCGGCCTTTCCGGATGCTATCTCCTGGGGAGTATACGCTTTCCCGTGCAACGACTTCGATTGCTTCATGAACTCATCGGTAAAGAGCTGACGTTGGTCTTTTGGCGAACGGTAGCCGAAGGTTAAGAGTATCGAAACGCCTTTTGCTTTTGCGTATTGTTTCAGGTTGACGAGGTCAGTTTCAATTTCCTCCTGGACCGGTGCGTTATCTACCCGAGAATGGAACTCGTCGGTAGCGACTTTCTGCTTTCGATAGCCACGGCTTTCGGCCAGCTTTGTAATATGCTCGTCAGCAGCGGCATCACCGGTAATGCTCAAGTCGGCATCAGTTTCTCCGACATGCTGATATCGTTGGGATGCGTACAGGCTATTGAAATCGGCAGGCGAGAAGGTTCGCAAATTCCGGTACACCGATTCTTCGTACGAAGCGCTCAATGCAGCGACCGCATCGACAGTGCTCTTGAACGAACGGTACTCGGTAATTCGCGAATCGGCATTGAGGCTCTTGTACGCGTTAAGGGCTTTATAGAAACTTCCAGTATCGTAATCGGGAATGAGATCAATCGAGTGCTGTAGGCTGGCAATCGCTTTTGCCGGCATACCATCAGCTTGCGTCGAAATCGACTCGATCGAAGCAAACGCAGTCTGCACGCGCACCATCTCCGCCTCGAAATTATTGGGCGTAAGCGTGGATGTTGGATCGGGGAGAGCGTTTATTTTTTGATACGAAAGTCCTAATAAATCAAGTTTCGGATACATGCTTTCCGATTTCTTCTCTAAAACATCTCGCCTGCTTCTATAAACATCTCGGGAAAATGCTTGAGCAGTCTGCATCAGTGCCGGAAATTCAGAAACTCTCGAGTGAGCATCGAGCTTCGAATATGCATCGATGCTCGTTTGGTACTGGGCAGAATTGCCAATTTCAGGATACTTTTGGATAAGCAACTTGAATTGCTCGTAACGCTTGTCGAGTTCTTCCGAATGATCAGAAAGTTTCGTAAGCAAAAGGTCCTTGTATTCTTGCTTGTTAACGACAGTTTCTTCAAGCGTTTGTGCAACAATAGGGCGATCGGGAAGGGTAATGGACTTGATCGAACGACATACATCTTCCAATGGCAGTATCTCGGCATCAAGCATTTGATTCTCAGCTTGCAGCGTTTTAGATCGCTCAGTAACGGCGCTTGCGTAACCGGTAAGTGCTTCGGAGAATCCGATTCTCACCGAAGGAAGCAGCGTATCCGCCTTCTTGCAATCGAGCTGCTTATCGAAAGAAATGGTGGAAGCGATAGCACCGACTTGTTGGCATTTCGCTTGGAGCAATCGGGATTCGCGCCCGGCATTGAACGAATAAAGTCCAATCGAGCTAACGAAAGAAGTAAGGCAGGCAATGAAGCTAAGCCAAACTATGTTGATACGGGGCAGCACGTAACCAGTATAGTAAGTTTAATGGTCTTTGTGAAAATGAACTAGCGATTCTCAGACTCTGGAATGATCTCGATAAGACTCTCGAATAATGCGATAAAGGTCATAACGATTCCCGGCGATGACTCATGTCGGTAAAATTGGGCACCCCATCGTACCGAGACGGTGTCGCTCAAAACTACCAATTCGAGTTCGTCGCGATCTGGGAATTCCATACTCGCAATTCTTTGTCCAACGGCTCCGCCTTCATTGAGTGTCGTTTTGCGGATTTTGATTGAGGTGAGTTCAGTACCCAATGCCGCGAGGGGGAGATGATTCTTGAGAAAATATTCACGGTCGCTTACAACCATATCTGAAAAAATCCGTTCTTCGTACATACCTGCTTTCCTGCCGCTGGAATCGGTGTATCCGGTAATCGAGCCCCCGTAAGCGGGATCGTTTTGTGGCGAGCCATCTGGAGCGAGCGCGCTGGTAACTTGCATTATATACGTCTCGTAACGTGTAGCGACGGCGTCTGCTTTGCGATATGCCTCCGTCCGATCGTACATGCTCAATTGTACACCAGGAGGCAGCCTTACGCTTTGGGGAATCGAAGAAGAAGAAGCGTTGCACCGCCAAAAGGTGTATCATTGAAAATCTAACCATGTCACATAATTTACGCTACTTTCGCTCATCGATAATTATTGCGGTCTTAGGCGTCATCGCTGCTTATCTCATCGGTCGGTGGGATGCCGTTTTTGTAGCAGTTATCTTATCCGTACTTGAGGTTTCGCTCTCGTTCGATAACGCCATTATCAACGCAAAAGTACTGAAGGATATGGATGAAGTATGGAGAAAGCGGTTCATAACGTGGGGAATGTTGATCGCCGTTTTCGGAATGCGTTTGGTATTTCCCGTGCTCATCGTATCGATCGTGTCGGGCTTTTGGCCGTGGACAGCATTTTCGCTTGCTATTAACGAGCCGGAACAATACGCTCATGCGCTCGAATCTGCGCACATCGTGATTTCCGGGTTCGGCGGCGGGTTCCTCCTGATGGTATTTTTGAGGTTCTTTTTCGATCGCGATAAGGACTTTCACTGGATACATTTCATAGAGCGAAATCTCGTCCGATTCGGAAGACTTGAATCGTTCGAGATAATCTTCGCGCTGCTGGTCACCATGCTTTTTGCGCGCATGCTCCCCGTCGAGGAATCGCATCAGTTCCTGGTTGCCGGAATCTTCGGTATCGTAGGATACTTAATCGTAAAAGGGCTTGAGGGTTTGCTGCAGCGATCGAGGCATGAGACATCGGAGGTCGTGAAAAGCGGTCTTGCCACGTTCATATATTTGGAAATCCTTGACGCATCGTTTAGCTTCGACGGTGTTATCGGAGCGTTCGCTCTTTC
This sequence comes from uncultured Candidatus Saccharibacteria bacterium, assembly GCA_964626735.1. Classification (GTDB taxonomy): domain Bacteria; phylum Patescibacteriota; class Dojkabacteria; order JAOAGR01; family JAOAGR01; genus CAZVIJ01. The sequence continues at coordinate 14,445 of CAZVIJ010000002.1, read as the reverse complement.
GAACAATATCTATATTATTATGATCGGGCTGGGTGTCGGTGCTATGTTCGTTAGGTCGCTCACCTTATTTTTCGTAGGGCACGGTACGCTCACGAAGTTCGTGTACCTTGAGCATGGTGCATTTTGGGCGATCGGTGTCTTGGCATTCATTATGTATTTCTCAACGATCAGGGAAGTTCCCGATGTTATTACCGGGCTTCTGGGAGGAGCGCTTATAGCTGCTTCACTATGGGCATCGCTAAACTACAACAAACGGCAGGCACAAGATGCGCTCGATACGCTGCCGTAGGTGATAGTTAGAAAACGCTTTGGGTGCGCGAATAGGGGCGAGATTTCGCATAGACATTGCGAATGAATCCCGAAGGTCCGTTATTTTTCCACACTACCTCAAGGAGTCGATCGCGATTGGCCATCATAAGGTCGTGCATCATATGCATCGTTCCTATGAAAACCTTTTCGAGATAATCGCCGGTACCCGGCTTGAAAAATTGCAAATAGGTATTGTCGAGTATGATGCGAATGTCGATATCAGGGTTGCCATCGTTTACATGGAAATGGAGCGGGGAAACGCTCCAATGCCATACCGCCGGTAAAGAAAGCGTATCTAATCCTTTGAAAAGCTTTTGTGAATAAGGCTTGCATAACCCCTCTTCGTGGTACCAGCTTTCTGGTGTTGAACCCGGCGTTGCTGCAAGCTGCGCATAACCGGTACGGTACAGGGCTAATTTCTGTTCCACCGACGTCTCAGGGCTGACTTGGGGTAGGTTCATACCCCAAGTATACCATCCGAATCGGATTCTTAATCGATATCCATGTCAGGCTCTTCACCAGGCAGGCTTATTTCGAGAGCCGACATGCGGACGACCACATCATCCGTATACCGCTTACCGTGGCCGAAGTGTTCTGCGTCGAACTTCGGAGACTTTATCGTTACCTCGATGTAGTACTCGCCGTCTTCCAAAAACATCGTATCGTAACCGTAATGGTAGACATACGGATTCCAGATGAAGGGAGCGACGGACTCGTTAACTACTTTACCCGTCTTATCGTACGTTCGGGTCGAAACTTCGAGGTAGGGGACGAACTGCTTGAAGTCGCGATCCTGGATAAAGACAGAGACATGCATAGTACCGTACTGTTCCGGCGTCTCCCAGTCGAGCTCGCCGTTGCTTTGCCGTTCGTACTTTCCGTCCGCAAGCTCGACAGCGACCGTTACGATATAGTCACCGGTTCTCTTAGAAGTATGCACCCGATCCTCGATTGCTGCGTTCAAGGCATTGACGAGCGAATCGCCCAATTTCTTAGCTAGCTCTTCCTGTCTTTTTTCTTTGGTTTGACGTGATGACATGATCTATATTTTTAACGCATTTAGAATAGAATATAAAGGAGCAGCAATCAATTAGGCCTACGTTACCGTGTTGCCATCGCCTTTGTGGCGGCAATCACCACCGGGTCTACGGCGTGGGAATAAATTCGGGAATCCTCACCGGTGACGCTTTTGCCGTCGATTGTCGAAAAATGCTAGAGTGGTGCATGAAACGGAAGATTTTGATCGCGTTATTGGCGCTCCTCGTCGCCTCGCTTATGACGCTCGGCTGGTATCTCTCGACGCCATACGCTCCGAAAAACTATTCGTTGGATGCTATTAAAAAATCGCATGCATCGCTCAACATTACCGATGATAAAAAATACGTTTCGATCAAGCCCAATGCCGCATCAGATACGGGCATCATCTTTTATCCGGGAGGACATGTAGCCCCGGAAAGCTATATTGAGCCGATGGCTATTCTAGCGGAGACGACAAATCGACCTGTCTTCATAACGAAACCGCTCTTCAACTTTGCGATCTTGAGCTTTAGCGATGCAGACGAAGTCGTTCAGAAAGAACAAGGCATTCGTTCATGGTATGTGGGAGGTCATTCCCTTGGTGGAGTCGGAGCTGCGCTTCATGTTTCGAAAATCGCGTCAGATGCGCCAGTAAAGGGAGTTTTCTTCTACGCATCGTACCCGGCGAATAATGCCCTGAAAGAACGGAAGAATGTAAGAACAATCTCGATATACGGTTCGAAAGACGCATTCGTATCTACCAAGAAAATCACGGAGTCTGAGCGGCTTTTGCCCGCGGAGACGAAATACATCAGGATTGAAGGCATGAATCATTCTCAGTTCGGAAATTACGGACTGCAGGAAGGGGATAACCCGCCGGCGATCCCAAACGAAAAAGCCTGGAAGGCTACGGCAGAGGCTATGAAACAATTCTTAGGGGATTGATTCCCACACAACTCGAATTCATCTATAGTAGAACTGAATATGCGGCCGCAGGTCGTCAAGAAAAAATTCGTATACCGGAAACCTAAGCCTTCGAAACTTCGCAGGCCGTTGATGGTGCTCTCGCACCTGCTGCTCGTCATCGTGGCTTTCATATCGCTCTGGCCCGGTATCAATTACGTTGCGAACCATAGTCTCCATCCGAAAGCGGTCCTCGATACGCAAGTCGATCCGAATTCGTGGGTAACCGACGGTATTGTCAATGTCATCAAAAAAGCGAGCAATGGCAAAATTTACATCGGGGGGTATTTCAACTACATCGGCCCTTATAAAGGGTCTGGCGTTGCCATGAACAAAAGTACCGGCGCGCTGTTTTCTTCGTTCCCCGACTTCGATAACCGCGTAGAATCATCGATATCCGACGGTTCGACGGGATGGTATATCGGAGGCGATTACAACAAGGTAATGGGCACTACATACAGCAAGCTGGTGCATGTTTTGGCTGACGGTTCCATTGATTCCAATTTCACGGCAACGATAACGTACGGCGGGAGCTCATCGGGGGCATCCGTGTCGGCGCTCCTGAAAGTCGGTTCGACCTTGTATGCCGGCGGGTTGTTCGATAGCGTGAACGGAGTAACGAAAAAAGGGCTTGTGGCGCTCAACGCTACGACTGGTGCGGTAATCAACACATTCGATATCGGAAATGCGGTGAGCGCCGATGTCGATGTAATGTATTACGCCAATTCGAAACTGTATATAGCAGGTCCGTTTACCTCGATCGCCGGTTCGAGCAGAAGCGGTATCGCTGCCGTGGACCCGACGACTGGAGCCCTCGATCCTTGGAACCCTGGCGTTTCCGGATCAGGCGGGAGAGTATATACCATGGATTCCGACGGTACCTACCTGTATATAGGAGGCACTTTCACGGTAACGAATGGGCAGAGCAGAACAAGGTTAGCCCGATACAAGCTCTCTGATGAGACGCTTGATGCATGGAACCCGACGACGAATGGCTCGGTTCACTCGATGAAGTACTATGCCGGAAACGGGAAAGTCTATATTGCAGCCCAATTCATGACACAAGTCAACGGTACGGCGAGAACCGGACTTGCTGCAGTATCCGCATCCACAGGCGCGATTGATGCATGGGACCCGAATATCTACAGCGCATACAGCCAACTCGGACGTGCGCTCGAAATAAGCGGAACCACCCTGTATGTAGGCGGAAGGTTTAGAACGATTTCCGGTTCGCAGAAAAACAATATCGCCGCATACGATTTGACGACCGAAACGCTGACGGGATTTGCCGGCAATGTGGGAAGTGATGTATGGACTATTTCTGCGAGCGGATCAAACCTTTTCGTCGGCGGAGACTTCAATGCGGCAGGAGGCGTAATACGAACAAGCCTTGCAGAGCTTGATCCGGTAACGTACCAGCCTACGTCGCTGTACGTCGATGCGGATGCCGAGGTGTGGGATCTCGACGTTTACGGGACGACGCTCTATATGGGAGGGTATTTCTATCAGGCTGGCGGGCAAACGAGAAAGGAGCTTGCCGCAATCGATTTATCGACTGGTCTTGCTACATCATGGCCCGACCCCAATGCGAACAACGGAATCGAGGCGATCACTATCGATCAAACGAACGGCATCATGTATGTTGGCGGATACTTCACCAGCATCAGCGGATCGACGAGAAATCGTATTGCATCGTACGATCTAGCGACCGGCAACTTAACATCGTGGAACCCGGGGGCAAGCTCGCGTGTCACCGAGTTTTATCTTAAGCAAAGCACCAATACGCTCTACGTGGCGGGAGGATTCAGTACCATCGCTTCCTCAACGAGGCGCGGCATTGCGGCCTTCGACACAACGACGGGCAACATAACGTCTTGGACTGCCGATACGAATGTTGGAGGCTCGGTTGAGACGTTGGAACTTTCCGGGAATTCGCTCTATCTGGGCGGCACTTTTTCGACGATCAACGGTACATCGAGAACGAATCTTGCACGCGTCGATACCGTGAGCGGTACGCTTGATTCGGGATGGACGGCAACGGCAAGCTCCCAGGTTTACGATATGTCGCTTGCATCGGATAAGTTGTATATCGCCGGCAACTTCACCACGGTGAACAGCATTTCCCATAAATATGTTGCGGCAGTCGATCTCACTTCGGGAAGCGTCGATTCGTGGGATCCGTATGCCGATTACCGCGAGTACTCCGTTCTTGCCGACGGAAGCAACGTCCTACTTGGCGGAGATAGCTGGTATCTCAATTATCTGCAACTAAATCAACTCATCCACCCGCACTTTATGGCATTCAAACCGTTGGCATCTCCAACCCCAACGCCGACGCCAACCTCGACGCCAACGCCAACTGCGACCCCGACTCCGACAGCTACCCCAACGCCGACGGCTACCCCAACGCCAACTGCTACGCCCACACCGACTCCAACAAATCCGCCAGCAAGCACACCGACCCCCACAACGCCAACCAACACTACGACACCAACAGCTCCACCTACATCCATTCCAACACCTACGAAAACCAGCTCGTCAGGAACGATTTCTCCCGTTACGCCAACACCTACAACGCAAACTCCGGAACCGACGCCATACGATACGACCGGAACGGTAACACCAACGATCGAAACGACCAACATCCCCTCGTCTACCGTTACACCCTCACGGAGCGACTCCGGGCAGTCGATAGAATTCGTCCAGCCGAGAGATAAGGGAATCCTTACCGTCGGCGATACGATACAAATAAAACTCAACGGCAAGAAGCAGGACTTCGATATGCAGACGTTGGAGGTAACGCTTGCAAGCGATACGTTCAGAATCGACAGTCCCAATGTTTCTCTCACCGAATCTCCAGAAGGATATACGGTCAAGCTTTCGACCCGCGGATTGGGGCTCGCCGCATCCGTAAGCATAAAGGTTTCCGTCCGATTGAATAGTGGGGGAGAGCTCGCGAAAAGCGCACAGTTTACGGTAAAGGATCAAGATCAAAAAGAGAATACCATACCGCTGCAATCGGCTTTCAATAAAACGCAGTCTGCGATAGAGAGCATTATCCCGTATCCGCTCGATTCTGTCGTCAAGCAAACGGGAGCGATCGGGTTTACGTCGATACTGGTTTCGATATGGCCATATTTCCTGCAATATTGGTATTTTTTCCTGGCAGCCATCATTGCTCCGCTCGCAACTAATTTCGAGGACAAAAATAAACGCAGATCTAAAGTGGTTGATGATCTGACGAATGAACCGGTGCGCTACGTGTGGGTCTATATCTGGAACACATCGAGCAATATGTTCGCAAAGCGGGTCCTCACGGACCATCTCGGCAGATTTTACGTAAAGCTTATGCCGGGCATATATCGGGTAACATTCGAGAAGCCGGGTTACTCCATTAAAACTATCGAGTTCCAACTACGCGAGCAGGGCGAGCTCGAACTGACCGTACCGCTGACGAAATCTAACGAGCATGTTTTGGCATCGTTAAGTTACCGCGTAACGTCGGTAAACCCAATTCTCGTAACCGTAGGGGTATCCCTATTCCTCGCCCTTATCAACCTAATGTACTATCGCACCCAAGGTGCGTTAATCGCATTCGTTATTGTCGCGGCATTCGGGATCCTTTCCTACCGTAAAGCGAGAGAAATGAGAATATTGAAGGAGTAATTGGATTCATTCTGTAGAAGTAGTAAAATAAGAACCGAGTTACTCTATTTGTAGGCAATGCCATCAACAAAAGCACTTCGCTCCAAGCTCAACCGAGTTAGGAAAAAACTCTCGATGTATGTGGTCATCGTCATTTGTCTTGCCATAAGCATTATGACCATGATCATGGACCGCTCCTCGAGAAAAGAAAATGCCTCGATGATCGATACCAAGCTCCCCAAGATCACCACGCTAGGCACAAAATATTACATATCCCCAAGGGGAAATAATGCGGACGGGTTATCGTGGAAAACCGCATGGAACGAACTTGATCAAATCAAGTGGAATCTTGTTCAGCCGGGAGACGCGCTTATCCTCGATGGAGGAGAAAACGCATGCGATTCCGCATACGACTTCAACAATCACAACTCCGCCCGCCCAGGACTTGGATGCGGCATGCTGTACCGAAAGCCGTTAACCATAGGCGCAAGCGGCACGCACGATGCGCCGATTACGGTTATGCTATCCGACGAGAAAGGCCATAACGGAACGGCGGTCATATTCGGCGGGAGAAGCTCTATGCTTCCGTACTGCAATCAAGCGCAGTATGAAGCTCTCGGCTCTTCTAACGAAATTGGCATTACGATAGGCGATTACCGCAAAAAGACATCGTATCAATTTGTTCGAGTCGATGGCGTGCATCGTAGCGGCATCATGGTTTACGGGAACAATATCGGAGTTGCCGTCGCAAGCGACGATACCCACGACATTACCCTAAGGAACCTTGAGGTTTTTGATAACGGTACGATTAAAACCTCGGAAAAGGGATATCGCACCGATTCGCCGGGAATCAGTATCGCAGGAACGAAGCTTACCTTGGAACGGCTGCTCGTGCACGATAACGGGCAGGATCAAATCCAGGACGGTTATACCGGGGTGCAAAACGACAATAGCCATGCGGCACTAGCCGATATTACGGTAAAGGACTCGTGGCTGTATAACCGAAGGAACCATCCGGCATACCGAGGCTACCCGTTCAATACCGGGGCGGAAAAGCCTGAGACCGACTGTACTCATGTCGATGGATTGCAAATATGGGGAGGAGGGCTGCGCCAAAGCAGGCTAACGGTGGAAAATGTGGTTTGGGGGCCGCTTTTGTCTCAAGCCATTTATCCTGGAGACGATAAGAAAGCGAGTTTCGATACGGTTACGGTTAAAAATAATCTGTTTTTGAATCCATTGCAGCATACGATAAACGGTGCACGGGCAAATTCAGACAATGCTACCCCGAGCAATTGGAATATCAGCAATATCACCTCCTACCTTACCAACGAGCAAAATACCGATAGTCCAAATCACGGATTTGACGTGAGCGGATCTCGCCATACCCTTCGCGACTCAATATTCATCAACGGCTACTTCAACAATAAGGATGCTTTCGAATCGATAGAGCGCATCATACAATACAGCCCTCTCGGTAATATGGACAAGATCCCGAACAGCACCGAACGGAATCCGCAATTTACCAGTGTCCTGCCTTCCATCAACAATCCCACGTTCGAACAATTGTACGATCTCGATTTCACGGCAAATTGCGACAGCTGCTCGGGAATAGGATCGGATATCACATCAGCGCACGGCATCCTTGCCCGCATCGATAGTCTCAACAAGACGGATCCCTGATGCAAACTTCCTGAAGGATATATATGATGTGGCGTGAATACATTTTTGAATTTACTCGCCATATTTAAGATACCGTTCTCCGTCTTTGTATCGATCGTCCTGTACCTTGCGATGCGTTTCTCGGGAATCAATGCCGCCCATTACGTATTGTTCTTTGGAATCGTTATCGGTGCGATACCGTTGGTTAAGGAAACCTATGAGAAAATTACTCATGCCGATATCGCGCTCGACTATATCGCAATTCTCGCAATCCTAGTCGGCTTAGTTTCCGGCGAGTACCTCGCTGCGGCAGTTATCGTCTTGATGCTGTCGGGCGGCAATACACTTGAGGAATATGGGATGATTAAGGCCAAACAGGCATTATCGTTATTGACAAGCAGGATCCCCGACACCGTGTTCTTGTATGAGAACGGGAAACAAAGCAGTCAGGTCAAAATCAACGAGGTTGCAATAGGGGAAAAGATATTTGTCAGAAAAGGAGAAGTAATCCCACTCGATGGCTCGCTTGTGAGTGAAGCGGCGTTCGTTGACCAGTCGTCCCTAACCGGAGAGCCGTACGAAGTCGAAATACGAAGCGGAGCCCTGGTGCGAAGCGGAACGGTAAACGTCGGAGATCCAATGGTCGTTGAAGTTACGAAGGAAGATAAAGACTCGACATACAGCAAGATCATAGAGCTCGTCCAATCAGCTCAGCAAGATAAGAGTCCCTTCATTCGGTTGGCCGATAGATATAGCGGATGGTTCACGCTCGTGACGCTCGGTATCTCACTCGCGACTTTCCTATTTACGCACGATTTGCATCGCGTTTTAGCAGTACTCGTGATCGCTACACCATGCCCCTTAATACTAGCGACGCCGATCGCCTTAATGGGAGGTGTCAGCTCGGCGGCACGGGAACGGATTATTGTAAAACGCCTCTCGGCGTTGGAGGTCGTCTCGAAGCTGAATGCCTTGGTTTTCGATAAGACCGGTACGATAACCCTCGGAAAACCAACAATCGAGTCTATCTTGATTCACGATAGCACTTACACCGAAGTATCGGTTCTCCAAATTGCAGATGCGATCGAGTCGAGTTCGCTACATCCGCTTGCTAAAGCGATCGTTGCCGAAACTATCGAGCGAAGGCTTCCGAGAAAATCGGCACAGGGCATAAAAGAGATCGTTGGCGTCGGCATTACGGGTGTAGTTGATGAAACACCGTATACGCTCGCGAAATGCAAAGACGGTGGTGGAATGTCGGTGGAGTTAAGCAGCAACGGGCAACTGATAGCGAGCATCCAGTTTGTCGATCAAGTAAAGGAGGATATCGACAATATCTTTGCCGAGCTCGGAAAGCTCGGGATCGAATCGAGAATCTTCACCGGCGATAAGGAATCTGCCGTACGAAGTCTGCTCTCGAAAATTAAGACTGTTATTCCGTACCAAGCAGAATGTTCCCCTGAAGACAAACTATCGGGGATCAAAACGATGAAAGCTGAGGGTAAAACAGTCGGCATGGTCGGCGACGGTATCAATGACGCTCCGGCGCTTGCCCAGGCTGATGTTGGATTCGTATTCTCGCATCAGGATCAGACCGCATCGACAGAAGCAGCCGATATCATTTTGCTCGGAGGCGACTTGCGATCGGTGCTAACATCACTGGTGCTCTCGAAAAAAACAATTTCGATTGCGTTGCAGAGCATACTTTTCGGTATTGGATTGAGTTCGCTCGGCATGGTCTTCGCCTCGCTCGGGTTTATTCCACCTATTGCTGGGGCAATAACACAAGAGATAATCGATGTTGCCGTGATTCTCAATGCCTTACGAACCAGCAGGCTTACGAAATCACGATCATCATGATCTGTTGAACGCATCTTCAATCAATTTCTTCCTAAGGTTCTCGATTTCTTCAAGCTTTCTTTGCAGCTCATCTTGTACATGTTTTCGATCCGATACATCGCGGGATACGCAGATGAAACCGTACTCAGCAGCGCCGATCGGGATCTTCCTTGTTGTTGTTTCGAGCCATACGTACACGCCGCTCTTCTTGCGGAACCGGTATGTCGTTACGATTGTCTTATCTTCCAGGGTTTTATCAACCGACATCTTTTTCAACTCTTCGATATCGTCGTTATGGATGAAATCCCAGGCATTCTTGCCGATAAGCTCTTCCACCGTATAACCCAATACCTTCGGGCAGGAATCTGAGGCGAAATGGATTATCCCGTAGGAATCTATTTCGGTAACGACATCAGCCATGCTGCTCGTGAGTGTTTCGTACCATTTGTGTTTGGCTTTAAATTCCTCTTCGGCAAGATAATCGTCGGTTATTTCTTTCGCCATCACGAGGATATGGGTAACATTTTCACCGTCGCCTAGGCAGGGGATCATTTTTGTCTCGAAAATCTTTACTTTGTCCGGCATCGGTGCGAAATGGATATACGGCACCGTTTGCTTCGTTGCAATCGCTCTCCTATATTGTTCGAAAACTTGCTGCAAGTTCGCTTCCGAAACTACTTCATCGACAAGCTTCCCGAATGTTTTGTCGGGGTCGCGATTCATAACGGTGAGATACTGCTTACTGGTATAGATAATTCGAAATCGGTTCGTATCGATGTCTTCTATCTTAATGAAGATAACCGCGAAGTGGAAGGAATCCAAAAGTAGCTTATAGAGTTCTTCATCCATACAATGCAACAATAATATCATTGAGCATTTGGAATGTAAAAATACCTAAAGGTGTAGTATCATCATTCAGTTGTGGATAGGTTCGATGTACTGGAAATCAATAAATTATCCCGAAGTTTGGCTGACTTCTTTGCTCCACACGTCGAAATAGTCATGTACGAAGTCCATGAAGACAAGATGCTTGTCATCGATGTCCATAATCCTCTTTCCGGGGTCAAGGAAGGCGAGGTCTGCCATTTCGACGAGTATAAGTTTGAAAATAGCGAAAAGAAAATCGTCGTGAAATCGTTGCCCCAAGGCATCAAGATCAAGACGATGCAAATAGGTCTTCGAAACACGACGAACAAAATTCATTCGGTGCTCGAGCTTAACTTCGACATAACCCAATTGCATATCGCTAATTCGATCATCAACCGCTTAATTACTGTTTCTCCCGAACAGGGCGTGACGCAAGAAGAGAATGTATCGATCGAAAGACTTCGTGAGGCAATCGAAAATTACTGCTTCAGAAACAACCTGGCGATTTTCAACTTAAGCACGCAAGAGAAAAAAGCCATCGTGCACCATCTCAAATCAATCGGGCTTCTTAACCTGAGGAGTTCTATTACAACGATTTCTCAAATACTGGGGACGACGAGGCAAACGATCTATAACTACCTGAACGACTACGCCAAATAACCCGATTGACTTTAATTATTGGCAGCTTCCGCTTAAGCGCGGATGAAATCGAGTATTTTCGCATTGAACTCGTCATGCTTTTCGAAAAATCCCATATGTCCGGCTTCAGTGAGAGCCAGCAACTGAGCGCCCGATATGTTCTTCTGGATAAACAGGCCTGCTTCTTTTTTGGTAAGCTTATCTTTATCTCCCGTGACCACCAATACGGGAATGTCGATTTTGCTAAGCGAATGGTATGCATCGTAATTGAACATAGCAAGCGTACCCCTCGCGTTAACAGACGGGCTCGCGGTGTAGAGA
>CAZVIJ010000002.1:0-3173 GCA_964626735.1 uncultured Candidatus Saccharibacteria bacterium | reverse complement strand
GTAGAGAAACTTCGCAATGTAATCGATTTGCTGCACCGTTTCGCTCCCCCCGAACCCGAAAATAGCAGTGAGGACATGAAGCATCCCATTTCGATAATTGAGCCAGTTATTGATCTTAGCTATGGGAGCGGCTACGATGCTCAAATAATTGAGTGGCACCAGGAGTGGGGTTTTTAACGCATGTACTAGCCCCGAGAAAAGAGAAGTCTTTGTCGGGTCGGTATAGGTGGTATGTACGAGTACGATTTTTTTTACTTTGCGCTTGAGATATTCCGGGTAGGCCTTACAAAACGTCAAGATTATCATGCCCCCGATACTGTGGCCGACAAGCGTTACCGGGGAGGGGGTTGCATCGAGCAGCTCCTTGAGATCATCGGCGTATTTTCCTAGAGAATAATCGTTTCTCGATGAACGCGATGATTTGCCTTGCCCTGCGAGATCGAAGACAACCAAATTGTTCGCATTACCCGAATAGTCGGCAAAGTATTTCCAGATAGTATGGTCGAGGCCCCATCCATGGACAAGAATAACCGTATCTCGGTCATTTACGGTATTCTGTTCAGTGTAAATCTTGGTACCGTCGCGAAGTTCCATTGTTTTGGGATTGCCGATTTGTTCGGGCGATAGTGGCGGTTCTTGCTTCTTGACGAGCGAGAGCACCCATAAAACGAGATACTTTCCAAAGAAGGTGAAAAGCAAAAGCAGCGCGCTTGCGATGATATACTGCGTTCCGACAAACCAAGCCTTATACCACCCGTACCCGATGTACAAACCGGAAACGAGCAAAGCGAGGGTCAGAAGCGATATCAAGGGGTTCATCAGAACCATCAATGACATGAACATATATAAGATTAGTAGGTTTCACATTACATCCTGGCCGACTGTTGCTATCGGAGCAATGCCAGGCGTCGAGCGCATGAATGCAAATCATAATCTCAGCTATGATCTGCTGTTTTTCTCAGTTTTCAATATATACGGGCTAAAAATATAAAATTTTAGGAAGAAGGAGTAAGATAAAATATCCTTCTTCCGTAAATCCTATGCATTTGCCTTCGCACGCAGTTCCTTTATTTTCGAAGATGACGAGTTGAGAGCGAGCCCGCGGTTCCAGATTTCGACAATGAAGTCATCGGCACTCATGGCATTACCCGCTACGGTTAGCGTTTCCCGGTCATGAACCTCCACGAATTCCTGGCGAAGGAGCGTACCGGTAAACTCGCCACCGGATGGACGCCATGGCCAATTCAACCCAAGATGCATGAAGTAGAATGCGGTATGGCGTAGGGCATCGCCACTAATTTCTCTCGGGAATATGACGCCTTGTCCTTGGGCGAAAATGAGATCGCATCCGTAATTTTGAGCACGGTTTGATCGCATAAGATGAAGTAGTTCATCAGGGTCGTTCGATACCATAGCCGGAAGCATTACATTAGAACCAGCTTGAGTCGTATATATATTAACTTCGTTTGCATTGTAATGTCCCAACTTGATTGCTTTTGAGAGAGCCAGCATATGGCCTTCCTGTACATCGCGCATCGTCATCCAATGTGCATGCTTGAGGCTGTTCGTCATGCCGTTCGAATAGACGACGGCACCATGCTTGCTCATCTCCAAGAGGAAAAGCATATGTTTCGGATCGATATGGTGGTGCGCCTGTAATCGTTCGTAAAGTGCCCCATCCGGCCCTAGCGCGGGGAATGGAGCGAGCATAACGCTATTGGTCACCAAAGGGCCGATGGTGAACATGGCCGTGATGTTGTAGAGCGGATCACCGGAGTCGGCATCGAGCCTTTTCATATATTCGTGCTCTTTTAGATCATAAAAAGAAAACGCTCGAGGAGCGCGTAATACGAGTTCTGCGTTCTTGTCGAGATATTGTTTGGCTCGTATAGGATTCTCGATAAGAAGCAGTGATGCTTCCCTTCCAATCCATGTTGGAGTGCCTAAGGTGATTCCGGCTTGCCTCGCGTATGCTTGCTCTGCCTGCTGGAACAATGCTTCGAAATTCGCAGGACGTATTACGGGGAGCCCGGCTACTTTTGGCGGGTGGGTGTCGTATCTTTGCTCGAGATCGTAAATATGAGAAAGATCTAATTGTTGTGACATTTTCCTAAGGAGTATATAAAAAATATATCCAAGAATCTATGTCATGGATATATAACTCTACTAGTATAGTCGTTGGTTAAATACACTAGATTAATCACTGTGGCTGATGATATAGGTGTGACAGTGATCACGGAAAGTTGAACGCAACCTGAACTCCAGATATTATCAGAAGAATAGAGGTATCAATTATGAGTGCCGCAAGCGCACCAAGTTCAAGCGTATATCTAAAGCCAATAACAAATATATTGTATCCTGAGGGATATTTTACTAAAGCAGGAAGGGGCTGGATGTCGACTATCGGAGCCATGCTCGTCGGATACCTGTTTATATTGATTCTTTCGGTACACGGATATTTTTTCTACCAATACTTTATATACGTTACGAAAGGGATTCCGACATTGCTGAAAAGTCCGATCGTCATGCTATCCGATTTCGAGAGCCAGATTGCGGTAGTATTATTCAGCGTGGATTTTATCGTAGCGACACGGCTACGATTTGTAGAGAAGCTGTTCGGTGGATTGGACAAAGCGTATAAAGTGCATAATCTAGCGGGCAGAGTTGGATTCACCATGATTTGGATGCATTTGCTGATGCAATTGATCGATGCGAAATTCAAGACACAAATGCTGTTGCTCTACCTGGTTCCTTTCAGATATTTGCCCTATACGTATGGTCTCTTGGCGCTCATGCTGTTTACCGCATTGGTGCTTTTGACGATCTGGATCCGCATCCCCTATAAACTATGGTTATGGACGCATAAGCTCATGGGGGCAGCCTTTATTCTCGGAGGAATACATGCCTGGGTTGTTCAGCCGGCATACGCCGACTTTACGCCATACCGCACGGTTATTTTCGTTTTCTGGTGTCTCGGCACCGTGGCGTATCTCTATAAGTTGCTTTTCTATACGATTTTCGAACGCCACTTTGATGCCCATGTCGAAGTAGTGCGTCAACTTGGTGATGTTATCGAGCTTTACCTCTATCCAATCGATGGCGCAGTCGAACTCAAACCTGGCCAGTTTATCTTTATTTCGTTCAAACAGTCGGTTAAGAACATCAAGAAAGAG
>CAZVIJ010000001.1:66686-98193 GCA_964626735.1 uncultured Candidatus Saccharibacteria bacterium | reverse complement strand
TGCTGATATCATCGAGACGGCCCACAAATGGAGAAATATACGTTGCACCGGCTTCCCATGTATTTCGGCTCGAGTATGACTTCGTGGACGCTTTTGTTCTTGTAGTAATATAACGCCTGCTGCAACGACTCGAGAATATTTTGCTTAAGTGCCTTATCCGCCGGGGTCATGGTACCGGAAACGTAATTCACTCGCGCTTCAGCTAACGTGCGGATCCTGCTCAGGTCGCTTTTGCTTAAGTCCTTTACGTCTGGCGCGATCTCCTGCTTCGTGAATATTCTCATAAGCTTCTCATCCTGAAGACGCGTATTGGATTTTGACGAGACAGATTCGAAAAACGGCCGCCCCTGCTTGATTTCAAAAGAAGTTAGCGCATTTCGATTCGAACAGCCGGTATCGATATCGATTTTGTTTTTTACCTGTAGTACCGATTCGAAGGCGATATGGCCGAAAACATGATACGGCAAATGAAATCCGCTTTCTACCTTGAGGAAGCCCAGGTCGTTTTCTACGGCAGTTTTATATGCTTCGTCTGAATCATAGTCTTTTCTTTTCGAGTATATGAATGTTCGTTGGTTTCGAAGCGACGATTTGTCGAGCTTACCGAGATATTGCTTATGGGCAGGCGCATGCGTAACGATGAAATCCCGATGCCAATAGAACGGCCTCGACAGCTCAATTATTCGGGCGAGATCTTCTTTCGCTTTTACATCGTCCGCAAATTCGGGAATGCTCGTAAAGTATCCTTCCTTCAGATCGTTCGGCACGATATTTTTCGCCAGCAAACCGTTAAGGTATTTGTACACGAAATTATCGTGATTGCCGAGAACGATTTTGAAAGATTCTATGTTCTCGAGGATAAAAGCCAACACTTCTTTGCTCGCATATCCTTTATCGATCAGGTCGCCTACCAGAATAAAAACCGCATCGGTTTCCAATTTACCCTTTTCGATCTTGGCGCCGTTCTTTTCGAGCAGCGATAGGAATTCTTCATAGCAACCGTGCACATCTCCGATCACGACATATCGTTTATCTGCGGGTAAAAAGCACGATAGATACCGATCGAAGTCCTGAAGGGCTACCCCGTACCCGGTAAAATCGGATGAACGTATTCTGTCAATTCTATCGAAGTCTCGTTTCGAGATCTCCGGTAGTACTTCGCGCTTTAGCCTGTCGATGCTTTTCGATACGTACTTACGTGCATAGCCGTAATACTGGTCGTCGGGTATATGCTTTAGGTAATCGTCTCGTTCTTTGTAATCGAAGATAATGGCGTGAACCGCGTAGTTGTTGCGCTTGGCTATTTCGAGTATCCGTTCGCGAAACCCTTCGAATAATCCGAGCGTATCGACAATTACCACTTCGCTGTTGATAGGGTACTGCGTTGCGTTATCGACTTGTGCGTACAGCATGTTGAATGCCTGCTCGCTAGCGTGCATCATTTCCTTATCGTATTTCGAGTAGTCGTGGCCGAGCAGCTGTTTTCGTATTTCATCCGAGCTGATGTACTGTATGTTTATCGGTTTTACGGGATTTGTTGCTCGCTTCAGCTGCGGAATCAGGATATTTCGGGCAAAGTAGCTTTTGCCGCAGTTAGATGGCCCGATCAACATGATTATCGAGTGTAGTTCAACCTGTATCGATTTACTTTCCATGATCAACCTTTCTTATTACGCATCCCGAAGTCGGCGAAGCACCATCGACACTATCGCCGATTTGAAAAAATTCCGCTTCGTAAGGAGGGACGATTATGCTTTTAATCCACGCCACGAACTCATCGCTCGTCAATTCGAAAATATGCCCCGCATGTCGTGTATCGTGCGACTGCTCGAAGTAGTGCTTGTTGAAATCCTTATTGGGAGTCGTGATGTAAAACTCGTGTACCGGTGCCGTCTGGAGAACGCGTGCGATAAGCGTGCCCGATGTTTCGATATCCATATGTTCGACGACTTCCGACATGACGATATCGACTGCTTTCCCCAACGAACGTATTGTCGGGAGCGCCTCCTCATAGCCTTGATGTACGACGATGTTTTCAAGCATCCGTTTCTCTATATTTCTTTTCAGCAAATCGAGTACTTCGGGATCGGTATCGATAGCCACCAGCGTTTCGCCATGCAGTTTCGTTGCATACGAAAGGGTAAAGTAGCCCTCGCCGCAGCCAAGATCGATTATCGGGCGGCTGAAGTCTAGTTTTTCAGCTATCGCAGAGCGGCGGGCGTAATTATTGAACCCGAAAGTGAGCGTTATATGTTCATTCGAACTTTGCTGGAGCGCCTCCTTGTATTTTTCGAAAACCGGAAGCGATGTGATAAACCTGGTTTTAAATAGGTATCGTACGAAGTACGGGGCATCAAGCACAATAATTGAATTTATGTATTTGTCGAGCAGATCGTCGCTGATGAATATATCTTCGTCGTTGACGATAGCAAGAAAAATCCCCAACAAATTGCAGTAATTCATCACGTAGTGAATCGAACGCCTTGAGGTTATCGTTACTTTATAGCTTTTGCTCGCTATCTCCTCGTAGACTAACTCCACGTCCTTGAAGTGCTGGCTAAAGAAATCGAGGTAATGGACTGATCGGACTTTGATCATCCCGATCAGTACCGATGTCGCGTACGTGCGTTCCGTATCGTTTTCGGGCGCTTCACGCACGTTACTTTGGAAGAATTCCTTGATGCACGCGGTAAAAAGCAGCGCCGAATTATAGCGGGATGTATTCAAGTATTCGAAGATCTCGTTTTTGTCTTTCTTGAACGAAACTTCGTCTTCTGCATCCCTGAAGTAGATATTGTATGTACGAGGTGCGGAATACCATCCGAACGCCATTCCCTTGCGTATGTTGCGTATAACCATACCCTGGTTGGGATTCTTGCGGATAATGTACGAGAACTCAGGATTCTCCGATGTCACCTGGAATACTGCCACGGTCGTATAGTAATCCAAGCGTTCGGAACATGCAATTTATGGGGCTTCACGTTTCAAGCATCTCGCTCGTTTCAGCAGTTTGTTGGCTAGCCAATGCAGTTGGACTTTCCGATTGGAGCATTCTCTGCCTTTGCTGCTCTCGTTGCTTAACCCGATCGATAACGCCGTGAACGATCGTCTCTTCCCGTGTCCCCCGCCTGTCTACTGCCACAATTCGATGGTCGTGGATATGCCTGTTTTTTGCATCGGGACCGTTGTATTCGCGAAAGACGACTAAACCGCTTCTCGAATCCCGCTTCCTTGGACCGGTCGTTTTCCAGGAGCCGTCTTCATAGAATGTTGTCTTATGGTCAGGAAGATCTCTCCACCGGTACGTGGCCGCCAATACCAGAACGGTCGCAACCATATAGATTTCGGCCCGAATCAAATCCCTACAGGCTTCAAAAAAGGTCGATTGAGCTTCAGCCCTATTCTCCGGGGTTTGTCTTGGAGGGAGATCCATTGGTGCGAAAGTATACGGGTTGAACTGCCGTATACGAATATATACTGCTTATAAATTTACCGTTCGAGGTATTGTGCGGTAGATTTAATTTATACATTCGGCTCGAGTGCACTTTCCCACCGCTTATATTAGAATGGTAAGATTATGTATACGGCAGTTATCATCGGCTCAGGTCCTTCGGGGTACACATGCGCAATACGCATTGCACAACTGAAAGGCAAAGTCGCTCTCATCGAGCGAGATTTGGTTGGAGGAATTTGCGTCAATTGGGGATGCACACCATCGAAGGCGATGATTGCCTCGGCAAAGATCATGCATGCATTGCGAAATGCCGAGCATTACGGAATCGAGGTGGCCGGAAAAAAAGTAAACTTCGAGAAAGTCGCCGAGCGACGAGATGAGGTTATGAGAAAAAGCCGCGAAGAAATCAAGCATCTGCTTGACCATTGGGGAGTCGATCTTATCCAAGGCAGCGGCGAGGTTATCGACGATACCCATGTAAAAGTAGGCGACCAGGTATTGGAGACCGAACATATCGTATTTGCGACCGGGTCCGAACCGATGATCCCCCCTTTCTTGCAAAAGGATGACCCTTCAATCGTCAACAGCAACAAGCTGATCACTATCAAGGAGCTCCCCGAGAAGCTCACGATTATCGGAGGAGGCATAATCGGACTCGAATTCGCGACAATGTTCTGCCACTTCGGATGCGACGTTCGGATCGTCGAATTTCAGGATCGATGCGTCAGCATCTTCGATCCAGAAATTAGCGAGGCGATAACCAAGGAACTCGAATCGCTCGGCGTCGAGATCCTAACCGGGCATAAAGTGCTCGATATCACGAACGGGAAACTGACGGTCGAAAAAGTTGCGACCAAGGAGCAGATCGTAATCGACTCGCCCTTGAACCTCGTCGCAATCGGCAGAAAAGCAGTCATTAACGACGCTGCCATGACAGCGCTCGGAATCAACCATACTCCTAAAGGCATCACCGTCAACGAAAAGCTTCAAACGTCAAAACCGAATATCTACTCGATCGGCGATTCCACGGGGCTGAGCATCCTCGCTCATGTCGCAATACAGCAGGGTATTATCGCCGCGGAAAATATCATGGGAGGCGAACGGCATATGGATTATTCGGTCATCCCGGCAGTAGTCTATACCATTCCCGAAGTAGCGACCGTCGGTACCGTCCCCACCGATCTCACGAACGTTAGGGTCGTCAAATTCCCGTTTACCGCAAACTTGCGTGCGAATATCGAAGAGTTCAACGAGGGGTTCGTCAAATTATGGGTCGAGAAAAAGACGAATCGGCTTTTGGCGGTACAGATGATTGGCGAAATGGCTGGGGAAATAATCCAGGCGTATGCGAACATAATCGCTATGGATGTCCATATCGATGAGGTATCTCGTATTATCCACGCTCACCCGACCTATAACGAGATTGTACGAAACTCTCTTGAGTATGTACTGGGTAAAGCGGTCGAATACGTCTAGTTTGTCAAAATGCCGAGCACATCGACCTTATGTCTCGAAAACGGGTTGAGAAGGAGCTTGCGATCGATAAATGGAATAAAGAGCGTCGAGCGATCATTATCGACATACCGGTAGACTAATACTTCCCGTTCTTCACCTTGGGAGCTGTCGATATATACCGTATCCCCCTCGATAAGGCTTGCGATAACTTTCCCGGTTACCGACGACATGTCGAATGCGTCGAGGTTGAGCAAGTGCATTTGCTCGCTCAACGTATGCGCGATATTTTCCTTCAATGTTTCCTCGTCGAAGTTCGCTAATACGATACTGTTCGATTTTGTGTTGATCGAGATATATTTATATGAATACGAACTAAATGAGTGTACGTCTGACTCCCTGAGGAATCCCAGAAAATCTTTCAGGTCAGAGCTGAAATCGTACATTTCCAGATCAGGGAGGTACGAAAAGGATTTGGTCAGCAAGTTGTCTTTATTCTTGAAGTTGGCGATAAGCTGCGAATCTATGCCGAGCAGCGTTACTCCCCGGCCTTTCCTCGGCTTCGTCGCAAACCACTTTGTCGAAGGGAACTTCCTGACGACGCTCCTGAGGAATTCATAAGTATAGCCGCCTTCGTTGGAAACCTGCCTCGTCTGAGCGTCGTAAGATATAACAATCGGATATTCGATTACATGCTCGCCGGTACCACTCGCCTTCGGGAACGTTATTGTCTTGTTTTTAGGGTCGACACGGAGTTTTTCCCTCTGGAAATCCGAAAGGATCATGTACGATTATACACGACGAATGGGAAGAAGTGCTTTTTTTAGCTTTCTGTTCCCTTTTTTAGGATTATATCCAGGGTCGGGAAGGTATCGTACGAGATGTAGGCAAGCATCGCGCCACCACCGGTGCTGATGTGGTCGAAGGTAAAACCGCCGAGCTTGTTAATGGCAGCGATTGTATCTCCGCCACCGGCGATTCTGCGGGCATAGTCGTTGTCGGAGATAGCCTGGAGCACTGCCCGCGTACCTTCAGCCGAGTGGGTCCATTCGAACACCCCCATCGGACCGTTAATCAGGAGGGTTGAAGCCATGCCGATTTCGGAAACGTACCAATCGATTGTTTGCGGCCCGATATCGATGGCGATCATGTCGTCGGGTATCTCGATACCATCGGTTACCGAACTTTCGGCCGATTCGGAGAATTCATTAGCGATGCGATGGTCGAGGGGCAGGATTAATTTATCCGCGTACTGATTTATCATTTCTTCGGCGATTTCGAGCTTGTCTTCTTCCACCAGCGATTTGCCCACGGGATAGCCCGCAGCCTTCAGGAGCGTATACGCCATTGCACCGCCGATGATTACCTTGTCGGCAACGGGAAGGAGCGCATGCAAGGTATCGAGCTTTTCAGACAGTTTTGCGCCTCCAAGAATAGCGACATACGGCTCTTCCGGCGCAGAGAGGTATGACAACTGCGATACTTCGTTGTGGAAGATCGGTCCGATGAATGAGTGGAGATATTTGACGACATCGTAGGTTGATGCCGATGGACGGTAGTCCGCAAATGCATCGTTTACGAAAACATCCGCCAACGATGCGAGCTCTTTTGCGAATGCGTCGCGCACGTTCGGGTCCTTCGACTCCTCGCCTTCGAAAAACCTGATGTTCTCCAAGAGAATTACTTTAGCCGAACCTTGCTCGATCGCTTGTTTTGCCTCATCGATGCTTCGCGCAAACAATAGGCCATCGATCTTGTCGGCGAACCAAAGTCGAACTGTCTCCAGCGAGAATTTGGGATCTTGTCCTTCCGGCCTACCGAGATGTCCGACAATGACCAAAGCCTTAGCCCGTTCCGCCAAGTCCTCGATAGTCGGAAGCGCTTCTTCGAGACGCTGAGGTTCCGATATATTTCCCTCGCTATCGAGGGCTACGTTCAAGCATGTCCTCAAGAGGACAACTTTCGCGCCGACGTCTTGGATATTGGCGATTCGCTTTGTCTTCAAGACCTCTTCAAAGTTCGGAAACGAGTACATATATGTCAGTGTAACGATTTTTTATCTCAAAGTAAGTTATCGGCAATCTTATTGACGATATCGGCAACCCGGTTCGAGTATCCCCACTCGTTGTCGTACCACGATATCAACTTGAAAAACCGGGAATTCAATGCGAGCGATGCGGTCGAATCGTATATGCTCGATCTGCTGTCGTGCAGGAAGTCGCTCGAGACGACCGGCTCGTCGGTCCAGCCGAGAATATCATGCAGGTAGGTTTCGCTCGCGTTTTTCATCGCGGCATTTATTTCTTCGATCGAGGTGTCTTTCTCGGTGCGTACGGTCAAATCTACGCACGAGACATCGGGCGTCGGGATTCGAAATGAAATTCCGGTCAGCTTTCCCGCAACTTCGGGGATAACGAGGTGCAAAGCTTTGGCTGCACCGGTCGATGAAGGGATAGCGTTAATCGCGGCAGCCCTTCCCTCGCGGAAATCTTTCCTCGATGGTCCGTCCATGAGTACTTGGCTTGCGGTATACGAATGGTTTGTCGTCATCATCCCTTCCTCGATCCCGAATCCCTCTTTCAGAAGAACGTGGACCAACGGAGCCAAACAGTTCGTTGTGCAGCTGGCATTCGATACGACGTCCTCGCCCGCGTACGAGTCGTCGTTTACCCCCATCACGATCGTCTTAACATCGGGATCCGACGGTGCGGAGATGATAACCTTCCGGGCGCCGGCTGATATATGGCCCGAAGCATCGGCCTTTTTCGTAAAGAAGCCGGTAGACTCGATAACGATATCGATACCGTACTCTTTCCAGGGAAGCTGGTCCGGGGTTGTCTTGAGCGCCAACGTCTTCAATGTACGGTCTCCGACTTGAATGGTACTGTCGTCGAGCGCGCGAACCGTTTCGGTTAGGTTCGGGTGGGTACTGTCGTATTTCAGCAAGTATGCCAAGTTTTCAGCGGGAACGAGGTCGTTGACGACGACGACCTCGACTTTGTCGGCAAGCATGTTCTTTTCGAGCAGTGCGCGGTAGACAAGCCGTCCAATACGTCCGAATCCGTTGATTGCGATTTTGATAGCCATAGTTAAGCCAGTTTAGTGATTTCGTTGGGAGAGTTCAAACTCGTTTTCCTTGGTATAATTACCTATGATCGAACTTGTCCGATTGAGTCCCGGAAGCTATGTCGATAAAAGAAGCGAGGGGCAAACCGTTTGGCTCGGAAATTCCAACTATCCGGGATTCTTATATGACTGGGGCGTAACGGCGAAATGGAACGATTTTGTTCTGCAGTCGCTAACCAAATACGGAAATTTGTGGACGCATGACGGGGTACGCAAGGCGATGCAACAAAAGAGTCTTAAGGAAGCAATCGGCATGATTTGGTGGTTTTCGCGCGACAAGGTGTCGGGACATGCGCGTTTCTACTCGTTGGTAAACCCGCGAACGCAGCTGTCGGCGTTTGAAGTTGTCGGCGGCATGCAGAAGATCCAGTTATCATCAAATTTCCTGCAAGCGCTCATTATGCTGCCTACGCCGGAATCGGGCGGCTGGGAACAACTTAGCCAACTTGAAGGGGACGAAAATATTTACGAATTCACCTCCGGTGGACCAATTTCCCTTGCTAACGGACCTCAGCCATTTTCCGTAACATCAGCGATAGGTTTGGACTTTGACGATCTGTTCGAAATCAACATGTACCAAATCAAAGATGATCCGGAACGCGGAGGCGGAAGCGGTTTTTCAACGCCAAGCGGAACGCCTCCTCGCATTTATTATCCGATCGATCGGCCGGTTATACAATTCGGAGCGACAGGCCTCATTACCCGTAACCAAGCGCTCCAGGTGCTTGCCTGAAATTTGTACCTGCTTCCCTATACCTGCTATCCTGATACATAAACAGAGAAGTCCAAAACGCTCTCAAACCTGAGGAGATCAAGAAGATAGTGCATTCATGCATTAGCATGCTTTTCGGTTTGATATTTATTGGGCTTGTTGCCGGCTCAACCGCATACGTATACTTCAAGGCCAGTAAAGACGACCAGTCGGTTAACGGCTCCATCTCTCCATCGCAAGATCCCGATACGCAAAACAAGTCGAAAACGGTTGAATTGCAGGCACCGAAAGTTGCGATTCCGATCAGCCTTCCGAACTCGGTTCTACTCAACATCGCATACCTCAAAGGGAAAAAAGTAGAAATCCATGTCCCCTCTACGAGCAAGTTGAGTACGGTTATGCTCTCGCAGGACGATAAAGAGCAGGTAAAATATATCATCGTCGACCAGACGAACGGATTTACCTTGACGCTCTACAATATAAAATCGCAAGAATACCTCGGCGACCAACCGTTTACGTTCTCCTCATACGTTAACCTTCATGCTTCGGGGAGACATTTCGCAAACATTTATCGCGCAACGTCAGGCCACGATACGACAACCTGGTTTTATACCTCCATCCCCATTTCCACCACCGAGTTCTGCAAAACCGATAAGCTCGAACAAAACCCGCCCTGCGGCAAGGCAACGCTTGTAAGCGAGACGTTCATAACGAAAGCGACCTGCGTAACGCCGACGCCAATCGGGATTGCCGCATGCGACGCCATCATAAAATCTTTCGAGGAAAAATGAACCTATGCGACCAATCGCGATGTTGACCGCATGAGTTCATCTTCTTCCTCGGTCATTAAGGTTGCGATCTTCACACGGGAATTAGCCGACTCGATAAACATATCCTTTTCAAAGGCAGTATTATTGGTATCGCTATCGAGCGCAATGCCCAAGCTCTCGAGTCCGGAGAATATCTTGCCGCGTATGGGGGCGGACCGGACTCCGATAGTTCCAGTCAGAACAATCAGGTCGATGCCGTTCATCTCAGCGAAATAAGCACCCAGGTACTTTTTGAGCTTCATCGCAAAAATGTCGATCGCCAACTCTGCATCTTTATCACCGGTCAATGCGATATCGATGACGTCTTTAAGGTCGGCATCTTTCTGGCTAACGCCGTATAGCCCGCATTCGTGGTTTAGATACGTTTCAAGGCTGCGGTAATCGAGATGTTTCATCTCACCCAGACGCACGAGCGCCCCCGGATCGATGTCGCCCGACCTGGTCGCCATCACAAGCCCCTCAAGCGGGCTGTATCCCATCGATGTATCGATGCTGACACCGTCGCGTACCGCCGTAATGCTGCATCCTCCGCCTAAGTGGCAGACAACGATTTTTCCCGGCAACTCCGGGAAGAGCGACTTTACCTTATTGACGACGGAGCCTACCGATAATCCGTGATAGCCGAATTTCTTTATATCCAGCGTATCGCTGTCCTTTTTGTTTATCGCGTAATACCGGTTGTATTCGGGTAGGCTTGCGTGGAAGGAGCTGTCCGAAATGCCGTATACGGGGATGTCGGGGCATTCTTCCTTGAGCTTGGATATTTCCTCGATTACGGGCGTGACATGCAGCGGAGCGCTTTCCTGGGCTTCGTTAAGCCGCGCGAGATACTCATCGTCAAGCTTTCTGTTTTCAAGGAAATAGCTTCCGGGAGCGACTACCCGTATTCCGATTCCGTCAATCTCGTGAATATCGCGTATGAAGCCTGAACCGATCAGCAGCTCGAACAGATTCTTATGTGGATGCTCGAAATCCTCTCGGGATGCTGGAATTTTTCCCGACTTGTCCGCGACCGTAATGGATACTTCATAGACACTATCGTTCTTCTCGAGCTTTACGAATGCTTTCATCACGCCGTCCTCGAAGTATGCATATTTCTTTGATGTACTACCGGGATTTATGGTTAGTATTCTGAGCATGTTAGGTAAGTCTTACAAGGTTAATTCTACCTTGTCCATCTCCAATTCTCAATTTCATCCGGGTCGATGCCGTTTTCGATAATGTAAGCCCGGTGCTCTTCCATTTTTTTCGTCAGCTCTTCCGAGATGCGTTCTTTTTCTTCGAGCGTTATTTGGCTACGTAAGAACAGGACTTCGACTGCATCGAGTACCAAATGCCATCGGCTCGTCTTGTTCCTAATATGCATATCGTACGGGGTTGTCGTCGAACCGTTCTCGATATATCCATGGATATGGAACCGTTCTGTGTCCGGCCGGTCAAAAAGGAGCTTCTTCAAGGTATCGGGATATCCGTGGAAGTTGATGATTACCGGCTTGTCCGGGGTAAAGTAGAAGTCGAAATCGCACTGCTGGATTGCCAAGAGATCGATAACATTCACGCACAAGATATTCACCGCGGGAAATTCCTTATTCAAGATATCTATGGCTGCCATCACTTCTTTCGTCACGTAATCTCCGATGCCGACGAATACGATTTGCGGATCTTCATCGCTGGCGAAATCCCAGATCATCAAGCCGTCCTTCAGCTCCTGCTCAGCCTGTTCGTACGTTAGCCATCGAGGTTCAAGCGTCTTGCCCGCGACAACGACGTTGATACCGTTCTTCGATGCCAAGCAATGTTTCATAACGGCCAAGGTGCTGTTACCATCGGGTGGGAAATACACTTTCGTAAAGTCCTCACCTTTTTCGATGAGATTCCCGATGAAACCCGGGTTTTGATGCGAGAAGCCGTTATGGTCCTGCCTCCACCCGCTTGAGGTTAAGATATAGTTGAGCGATGAAACATCGCCGCGCCATGGAGTCTCGCGAGCAACTTTCAGGAACTTCGAGTACTGGTCGCACATGCTACTGACGATCTGCACGAATGCTTCGTACGATGCGAAGATGCCGTGTCTTCCGGTCAGCAGGTAGCCCTGGAGCATCCCCTGAAGGCTATGTTCGGACAGCATTTCCATCACCCGTCCTTCGGTTGAAAGATCTTTATCCCACTCTTTCAACGGTAGCTCGAATTGCCTGCTGGTCGCCGAGAATATGGCATCAAGCTTATTCGAGTACGTTTCGTCGGGCGACATAAGCCGGAAATTCTTGTTCTCCTCGTTCATCTTGAACACCTCGGTGAGAAACAGCCCGGTTCTACGCATACTTGATGAGCCTACCGTTCCCGGATCGCTTGCATCTTCAGCAAACTGCTTAGCATCGGGCAATAAAAGGCTCTTGCGTACCCTGCCCGGGAAGGCATGGGGATTATCGCCGATTCTTCGATTCGATTCAGGGATAATAAGCGAAAGGTCGGGATGGAATCCATCCAACTCGTTGAATAGTTCGGGAAAATCGTACGACCTCAGCCATGACTCGACAGCCCGCAGCTCCTCTTCATTCGTCTTCGCCTCCATACCGACGACTTGATGCGAGAGATTGTTGCCTTCGATTTTTTCGCCATGCAATTCCTTAATGCCCGTCCAGCCTTTCGGTGTTTTGAGTATTATCATCGGGAAACGTGGCGCAACGATAGTCTCTCCCGCCCGAGCGCGAAACTGTATTTGGCGAATAATATCGTACGCTCGCTCGATCGTCTCTGCCATCGTTTTGTAGATATCTACTCCGTCGATCAACTCAACCATCATCGGCTGATAGCCGTATCCGGTAAACAGGGAAACCAAATCGTCGTTCGACATCCGCCCCATAATGGTCGGGCCGGAAATTTTATACCCGTTGAGGTGCAGGATAGGAAGTACCGCTCCGCTATGTGCTGGATTTATAAACTTGTTCAGATGCCATGCTGTCGCGGTCGGACCGGTTTCTGCCTCTCCGTCGCCTACCAAGCATGCGACGACCAAATCGGGGTTATCAAGAACTGCGCCATACGAGCTCGATAGGGCATAACCCAGCTCTCCGCCTTCAACGATTACTCCCGGTGCGGTCGGGTTGCTGTGGCTTGGAAAGCCGTAGGGCCAGCTGAAATTCTTGCATATGAACGAGATTCCGTCTTCATCTTTCGAAGCTTCGGGATAGTACTTCTGGAGCGTCCCCTCCAAGAAGAGATTCGCTTGGAGCGACGGGAATCCGTGTCCAGTACCGAGTACATACATGAGCGATACCTTATGCTTCTTAACGAAATAGTTGAGATGCGCATAGACAAAATTTGATCCGGGACAGGTTCCCCAGTGACCGAGGAGACGAGGCTTGATATCGTCAAAGGAAAGGGGGCGCTTCAAGAGATAATTGTCCTTCAGGTATATTTGGGCAGCCGTCAAATAATTTGCGGCGCGGACGTACTTTTTTATTGGTTCCAGGTCGTGGTCCATTCTCGTATCCACTATAGACGAATTTATCTGCGTAATCCAATTGACATTTATTAATAGTATCCATTTACGTATACTGATCTATTCGTTATGGAAAAAGATTTCACTATCCATCTAGCATCAGATCATCGTGGGCTCGAAGCCAAGCGGGCGATCATGGACTTGCTGGCGAGCAACGGCTACGATGTTAAAGATCATGGACCGTTCGTCTATCGTCCCGAAGACGACTACATAGATTACGCGGTAAAGGTTTGTACCCAATTACAACGCCATCCAAAGGATAAAGCTATGCTCATTTGCGGTTCGGGAATCGGCATGTATATTGCAGCCAACAAATTCCGGGGTATTCGAGCGTCTTTGTGTACCTCGCCGGCAGAGGCAGTCGAAGATAAAATCGAGCATGAGTCGAACGTCTTAGTACTCGATGAGAAGATCCTCAATGCCGATTACGGGAATACTATCTTGAGTTGGCTCTGGACACCGCAAGAGCAAGGGGGAAGACATGAGCGTCGCACCAAGAAGCTTGCACTTATCGAATCGGAAATGATCAGGAAACTTCCGAAGCCGACGGTTGTTCCCGCTACCCTATCTCCCGATATCGAGGACTACAAGAACCAGGCGATCACGTTCTCGAAATTCTCCAAGCGTATCCATATCGACGTGATGGACGGAAGGTTCGTACCCTCGATTTCTCCGGACGCGGTTACGATTCTCGAGCACCTGAAAAACGTACCGGTTTTCCAAGCAGTCCACCTCATGGTTGAAGATCCAGTCAGACATTTTGAAGCGCTCAGGGCATACAAGCGGCTCTATCTCGTCTATGTGCATGCCGAAACGGTACGAGCCGAAGACCTCGATGGCGAATATCCATTCGAGATATCCGTCGTCATCGACCCGGATACGGACATCGAGGCGCACATTGGCGCATTGATGCGCACGAATATCGTGCAGATCATGACGGTCAAGCCGGGAGCTCAAGGAGCCGACTTCGTACCGCAGAATCTCGATCTTATCCCCCGTTTGCGCAAGGCTGGCTTTATGGGTGAGATACATATAGACGGACATATTAGTTCAGATACAATACAGCTGATGATGGATTATGCCCCCGATGTTCTCAACGTAGGCTCGTATATTGCCCATGCGGAAAATCCAAAGGCTGCATACCACACCCTAAAGAAACGTACCAAGACATACCATGGAAGATAGAATCAACCTTGTAAGAAAATTAATACGCGAAGCCGGAGCAACACTTCTCGCCGCGTACAACGATACGAAGAAAGTGGCGACGGAACGCAAATCGGATACCAGCTTCCTGACCCGCAACGATACGGAAACCGAGAAATTTCTGGTCGACCGGATCAAATCCCAATATCCCGACGACGGTTTTATTGGGGAAGAGGGAGACGATAGCGCTTCGAAGGACGGGTACCGCTGGGTTATCGA
Organism: uncultured Candidatus Saccharibacteria bacterium; assembly: GCA_964626735.1. Classification (GTDB taxonomy): domain Bacteria; phylum Patescibacteriota; class Dojkabacteria; order JAOAGR01; family JAOAGR01; genus CAZVIJ01. The sequence continues at coordinate 83,695 of CAZVIJ010000001.1, read as the reverse complement.
TCCAATCGACGGCACCACGAACTTCGTATACAAGCAGACGTTCTTCACCATATCCGTCGGATTGAAATATGGCGATGAACTAGTAGGAGGCGTACTATACGAGCCGGTACTCGATAAGCTCTATTACGCAATGAAAGGGAAAGGCTTCGTGATCGAAGACGAGCCGGGAGTTGGAGGGGTGAGCGAGACGAGAAACCTTACCGAATCGTACAATGTTTATTCGATCGGCTCGAAGCCCCACTTGCGGGATATCAACATTCGGCTCTATCCGATCGTCTACGAAAATTCGTCACGCATCCGTGTATTCGGCAGCCCGTCGTATGAACTAACGCAAATCGCGTCGGGGTATATTGACCTGATCATAAATGTCGGAGGGTCGGAGTGGGATCTCTCGGCTGGCGTTTGCTGCGTGCGAGAAGCGGGAGGCGTTGCTCTCGATTTCAACGGGAACGAATGGAAAGGAAATTCCACGACGCTCATCGCCGGAAACGAAATACTCGTACGTCAAATGATCGATATGCTGCCGAAACTTTGATATTCCTATTTCGTACCGTTGTTCTACAATAGACTTCATGCGAACACTGATTCTATCGGGATCGGGAGAGTTTACCAAAGCAATGGCTCCAACCGATGAGCATATCTTTACCCTTTTACCGCGGGGCAAGCAATCTCTCATCGGTGTCTTGCCGACAGCTGCGGGAAACGAACGACATCCGGGTATCTGGATCAGAAAAGCGCAACGGCATTATCGCCGTTTGGGAGGAGAGGTGCTAGGCATCGATGTGTACAAAAGAGACGATACCAACAACGAGGTTTTCGTAAATCAAGTCAAGATGTGCGACCTTTTGTATTTTTCCGGGGGAACGCCGGGGTACCTCAAGCGTACTCTCGAACACTCACCGGTTTGGGAGACCGTTCACGAACGATACAATGAGGGGATTTTCCTTGCTGGATCGTCCGCCGGCGCCATGATTATGGGTAACTACACGCTAGCCGATCCCGAACGGGACATGGATCGCGGGCAAGAACTCGAAATTATGCAGGGATTCAGTTTGCTTCCCTTCATGATCATTCCCCATTTCGACTATCTTGAGCGAAACATTCCCCATTCGAAAGATTTCGTCGACTCCTTGCGCGCTCGGTTCGAACGTCTTTTGTGCATCGACGAGAATACGACGTTAATTATTTCTAACGAGAAAAAGGCGACAGTATCCGGGCCGGGCCGAGTCGTCATTCTCGACAAAGACGGAAAGCGATTTTTTCGATCGGGCGAAACATTGGATCTGGACACATGGTGAAATTATTCCTACCCTGGGATACTGCATGCGACGATTCGATAAAGTGCTTGGATTACTTTTGGCAATCATCTCGCTCGCAGCCGTATTTCCTTTCCCTCGTACGCTCGCCGCATCTGTCTATACAACCAACCAAAATGTCGTATATAAAAACGGATCTCCGATTCAGCTCCATGGAATCAATTGGTTCGGCTTCGAAACGCCGGACCACGTCGTCCACGGATTATGGGCGCGGAACTGGAAAGACATGATCCTGCAAATGAAGGGAGCCGGAATAAATGCGATCAGAATTCCGTTCTGCCCTGCTACTCTCAATCCTGCTTCGCGTACGAGCACCATCGATTTCGGCAAGAATTCCGATTTATCTGGCCTGACGTCATTGCAGGTACTCGATACAATAGTCAAGGAATTCAACGCCCAGAAAATGTATATCCTGATGGATCATCACCGTCCCGATTGCAATGCTATATCAGAAACGTGGGCGACAGCCTCCTATTCCGAGACGCAATGGATTAGCGATTTGGAAAATGTCGCAACACGCTACAAGGATCTTGAATACTTCATGGGCATCGATCTCAAGAACGAACCGCACGGATCTGCGACTTGGGGCACCGGCAACGCGGCCACCGATTGGAACTTGGCTGCGGAACGCGCTGGTAAGCAGGTGCTGGCCGCGAATCCGAACATATTGATTTTCGTAGAGGGTATCGAGAAGAACCCGACATGCATGAGCTCGTACAGCCATTATTGGGGAGAAAATCTAGAACCGCAGCATTGCACGCCGATAAAAACTTCGGCAATACCTGCCAACAAGCTTGTCCTATCCCCTCATATTTACGGTCCCGATGTAGCGGATCAGCCGTATTTCAACGATGCAAACTTTCCCGGCAATATGCCTACTATATGGGAAACTCAATTCGGATCGCTTACTTCCAAGGGATATACCGTTATACCAGGCGAATGGGGCGGAAAGTACGGGTCGGGTAATCCGAAAGATAAGGCGCTCCAAGACGCCTTGGTAACGTATTACCTATCCAAGAAAATGTGCAGTTCGTTCTTTTGGGACTGGAATCCTAATAGCGGAGATACGGGCGGGCTTCTGCAAGATGACTGGACAACACTCTGGCCAACTAAACTGCAGCTTTTGCAGAGGCTTTTTAACTCGTGTACGACGCCGACGCAAACTTCCATCCCGACTACAGGGCCGACGATTCAGCCCACCGCGACAGGACTACCGACCGTAACGGAAGCGTGCGTTAAAAAACCTTTCGGAGATGCGAATTGCGACGGCCGCATCAACCTCAATGACTTCGAGCGGTTCAGGCAAGAATATACGGGGCTTATCTCGACGAAAACGTCTGACTTCAACAACGATAACAGGATAACCTTGATCGATTTCGAAATATGGAGAAGGAACTTTACGTCTTGATTCCGAACTTCTATTGTTCTATCGTTAACCATTTATGCCGATCCATTTTTTTAAGGCACACTCCCGTCTAGGCATGATCAATATCCCCCACAAAGGTACTTCGTTGAATATAGGCGTCGAACGGGGTCCCGATTACGTGCTGGACGAGCAGTTCATACAACAATTCGGCATCCCATCCGCGGATGCCTTTATTTTTTCTTCCCCTTCAGGCATCGAATTTGCTTCTTACGAAACCGTATTGGCCGAAGAACTGGAGCGGTTCAAGAATTTAATGACGACTCGAACGGCTCAAGGAGAAGTTCAAGTAATGGTTGGCGGCGATCATAGCACCGCGTTCTCTTCCCTCGGCGCAACCCTCGAACGATTCGACAACAAAAGCGTTGGGTATATCCAATTCGATTCGCATGCTGATCTCAACCTATTCTCTACGAGCCATACCGGCAATTTCCACGGCATGTTTTTGCGTCCGTACTTCGGGGAGTTCGATAGCGTGCCGATTGCCCGGCAGGTGAAACTTCGCCTTGCACCTCACCAGGTGCTCTATTTCGGAAATCTTGACCTCGATCCTTACGAGGTCAATTTTATTAACGACAACGCTATATCTGTTATCAGTTCCGACGTCCGGAAGGATATCGATCTTGAAGCGCTTTTGGAATTCATTCGATCGTACGCATATATCCATGTAAGCTTCGACGTAGATGTTTTCGACAGGTCTATCGTACGCGCTACGGGCACTGCGGCGCCGAACGGAATGTCGCGCGGTGAAATATTTCCCGCACTGGAGCTCTTGGGTAAAAGCGGCAAGATCGTATCAATCGATGTCGTTGAAGTAAACCCTCTGAAAGAAGGAGCTGACCAGACAGTACATATCGCCAAGGAAGTGCTCGCCACGCTATTGATGCCATCTCAAGAACAGCGTGCAAACCTGATACGCGATCCACGGGCCATAGTGTTACGCCATTCTACTATAGAAACGTGATGGCAACAGAAATCCATGACCACCCACGTTACCATTACTCGATGCATTTTGAGCGGGGCCTTCTTCGTTCGAGAGGAAGGATTTCTTATTCCACAGTACAATCCAAATTGACAAGACACCATCAAAAAACTATATTTTATGAAGAGAACTGCCGATGTTTAGCTTTAACAAAACCGTTGTCTGCGTTGAATTTTCAAAGACCTCGGTATTCTGCGCACTAGCCCAAATTTCCGGCAGGAAGGTCGATATTATCGCAATCGATAGTATTCAGATCGAAAGCGGCATCCTCGAGGAAGGGGTTATCTACGACGTCCCCCATCTGCAGCAGATCGTAAAAAATCTCGTCACGTCGGTTTCCAAAAGCCAAAACAAAATCGACGCTGCGTGGTTGGCGATTCCCGACAATAAAGTCTTGATCACGAAGTTTGAAGTCGAGAAAGACAAGAAAGGAATTAACGAATACGAACTCCATAAAGCTATCGAAGAGAAATTCAACTTCTCGGCATCGAAACTTTTCCTCATCAACCGGCCGATACATGAGCTCAACCGCAAAGTTTTCTTCCTGACAAACGCGATCCGCATCGACAACCTCGAACCGTTCATGGAACTCTTCGAGCCCCTGAATATCCCGGTCGAGAGCATTTTTCCAACGTTCCAATGCATCTACGAGGATCTCAAAGAGCAGTTCGTTGGTCCAACGCTTCTTTTGCATCCGGCCGATAAAGGGTTCAAGTTTTTCCTCGCCGACTCTAATGGCGTGCATCTAGAATCGGTATGGGGACACAATGTCATCGAGTTCAACGAAAATTTCGACAAGGCAATCGACGAGGTCGTTCAATACGCGAAGCAATCGAAAGAAACAGCGCTCGGCGTTAAAAAGATTTACGTCATCGAAAGCCCGAAATTCGATTCCGATTTGGTGCAAAGCTATTTGCAGCGCACCGGCATAGATTTCAGCTGGATCCCTTCAGGCGGCAGTGAAGATGCCGGATACGATCCGATCTCGGTGGTTACCCTCAAAGGTTTAATCAAGGCTTGCATGGCATCCGATTTCAATCAAGGCTTCCTGATGCCGCAGGTAACCCAGATTGATGATAAGCAGCTTACTCCTCCACCTCCCGCAAATCCCGGAAAGTTCTCCCTTCCGACCGTCGATGTACCGCCGGCAAATTACTCACCGACTGCCTATACTACTCCCGCAACGAGAAGTACGGTCGTGAAATCGTCGGCAAAACTTTCAAATAATTGGAACGTAAAAGTTGTCGTAGCTTCTATCTTGCTTGGTGTTGCCCTGCTTGCCCTCCTCGGGTATATGGGAAAAAAGATTTCCGATAAAGTCAGCACGAATAAGACCCCGAGCACTGTCAAGGTAACGACTACCCCCAAAATTTCGCCGACTGCTATTCCGAATGCCGTTGCCGTCTCACCTACGCTTACTTTGACGCCAACCGTTAGCGGAACGCCGGTCGTTACGGGAACCCCTTCCGTAACCGTCACGCCGACGCCAGGTGCGGGCGACGCGACAGCCGATCTTGCAAAGACCGAGATAGCCGTACAGGTGCTTAACGGAAATTTCGTAACCGGCGAAGCGCAAAAGATCACCGGGATTCTCAAGGGCGCCGGGTTCCAGACCAAGGCTCCGGGCAACAATCCCGTAAAAGGAGTTCAAACGACGAAAATCTCGTATAAGGATCCGAGGGCGAAGAAACTTGCCGATGAAATCGTTACGCTCATCGAGCCGAGCTATCCTTCAGCGCAATCAGTAAACGATCCAAACCTTAAGGACGACATCCTTGTCGTACTGGGGGCGAGATAAAATTTCGAACTTGGTATACTAAACAAAGATGCCGCAACCAGTGAACAATAGCCAACAGGCCCAATCGAACGGGCAGTACGCTGACAAGCACCAGCAATATCTCAATGCACGACAGGATTTTGCTCAACCGAGCCCTGCTCAGCCGGTTCAACCCAATGGGCAGGAAGTCTATATAAACCCGAACAATTTCCAAAAGGTTCTCGGCAATGAAGCGGTGCAACCGACTGCGCAACAGTCATCAAACCCGCAAGTCGTGGAAATCCATCCGATGCAAAATCAACCGGCGCCAGCTCCCCAACCGGTACCAGTACAGCAGCCGGTGCAGGTTCAGCCTCTTCCGCAGCACGCCGTAGAGCAGCCATCAAGCTACCAGCAAGTGCCGCCGCCTCCAACCAACTTCGCCCCGCAGCAGCCAGTTAATGCGCAAACCGTACGAAGCCAAGTTGCTCCGCTCGATGTCAGCCAGTATCACCAGGCACCTCCTTCGAATCCGACGATCAAGGTAGAAATAAATTCGCATGAACTCTTGAAGCTGATCATTTACGTTGTGCCCGTCGTTGCCGCGTTCGTCCTCCTTTTCAAATCGGTCGATGATGAGGAGGTGCTTTGGCATACCCGCAACAGCATCGTATTTCAAGCGCTTTGGTTTACCGTCTGGCTTGTCCTCAAGCTCATCGACGCCTGGATACTCTCCGATTACATCTTAGGTATCATCAACGTCGTATGCTACGTGACGCTCATTTACGCCGGCATCCAGGCGTACCTGCATAAGCGCTACCATATTCCTGTTTCCTACGAAATCGGCAAATCGTACATTGAAGGGCAAAAGTAGTCGAATAACCGGTCCTATGGTATTATTATGCCAATGTTACGTACGACGTTCGTGTCCATCTACCTTTTGACTATGCCCCGCTAAGGCGGCTATTCTATTATTTCCATCAAAGAACCAAGGTTTTCTTGAATTAACCTATTATTTTTATTACTTTCTATAACAAAGGATGAACACAGAAACAAACATATTCATAGCGGTCGCTTGGCCATACGTAAATGGCGACATTCACGTGGGGCATTTGGCGGGCTACCTGATACCCTGCGATATTTTTTCCCGATTCGTACGACTGCGGGGGCATAAGACCCTTATGGTATCCGGTTCGGATTGCCACGGAACCCCGATAACGGTCGCGGCTGACAAGAAAGGCGTCAAACCGCTCGATATCGTCGGAGAGTTTGATCCAAAACTTCGCGAACTTATCAGGCTCTATGGGGTAAGCTACGACCTTTTCACGACAACCGAAACCGATAATCATAAACGCATCACCCAACTGGTTTTCTTACGGCTCTTGGAAAACGGCTACATTTCTAAAAAGGTGGAAGAACAGTATTTCTCGGTAGAAGAGAACAGGTTCCTGCCTGACCGGTATGTCGAGGGCGAATGTCCCTATTGTCATGCAAAGGACCAGCGGGCAGACCAATGCGAAAATTGCGGCAGAACGCTCGGCATGGGCGAGCTGATCGGCCCCAAAAGTAAAATCGGAGGTACGCCGGTTACCTTGAAGGAAACCGAGCACTACTACCTCGATTTCGATAAGCTGGAAGGCGACATCCTTGCATTCGTCGAGAGCAAGAATGAGAGCGAACCATGGCGCGAGTGGGTATATCGTGAGACTAAAGGCTGGCTTAAGGAAGGCCTGCAGCCGCGCGCTATCACGAGAGATCTCGACTGGGGCGTCGAGATTCCTGTTGAAGAAATTCGGAAAATCAAGCCGGAACTGCTCCTCGACAACGCTTCGTCAAAACGATTTTACGTATGGTTCGATGCAGTTATCGGCTACCTTTCGGCAGCGATCGAATATTCACAATCGCATCCCGAGACGGATTGGCAAGACTTTTGGAAAAACGAAAACACCAAGCACTACTATTTCATGGGTAAAGATAACCTCGCATTCCATACCATTTTCTGGCCTGGGCAATTGATCGGCATAAAGGATATCTTGGGAACGGATCATGAAAAGCCTGGTGCGTTCAATTTGCCCGACCAGCCGATCATCAACCACTTTCTCAATCTTGACGGGCAGAAGTTTTCGAAAAGCAGAGGCATCCATATCGATTCGCAAAAGGTAGGGGAGTTTTTCGGAGTGGATCCGGTAAGGTTCTACTTAGCATCAATATTGCCCGAGTCGAGCGACGCGAACTGGAAATGGGAAGAGTTTTCGGCAACGATCAATAGCGATTTAGTCGGCAATGTAGGGAACTTCATACACCGCACGCTGGTATTTTACCGCAACAAGCTCGGTTCGATCGCAATCGAAAATCAGGTTATCGACCCGAATATTCGCAAGGCAACCGATGAAGTATTTGAGCAAGTCTCCCGTGAGATGTATCAGGGAAACTTCGTGAATGCTCTCAATACGATTCTGAAATACTCGAAAACCGGCAACCAGTATTTCGCATCAACCGAACCCTGGGTCAGCATTAAAGAGAATCGCGCTCAAGCGGAACAGTCGATCTATACCTGCCTTCAGATAGTGAATACGCTTCGCATCCTTTTGGCACCATTTATCCCCGGCTCCGTGGATAAGCTTTCCGAATTGCTCGGCATTCCAGGTCTTTCATCGACGGTCGGTTCGTCCCGCTATCAGTTCCAAGTTCTCGATCCGTCACAACTTCAGCTACCCGAGACATTCGATCCATTATTCCACAAAATCGAGCCCGAGCAGATAGAAGAGTTTAAGCAGAGCACCGCCAAATAGTAGACACCCCGAGTGAAATTTCGGGGTACTATAAAAATAAGGGGAGGGAGAAACAAAACGATTAGATTATTATGTAATTAACAATGATACTGGTTTAGAATTCTGTTCCTCAATACTTAAAATTATCCTTAGCTCCCTTCCCCAATTTTCATGTACCTGTGATACCATATGGAAAGTGAGCTCTCGCAAGAAAAACTCCAAGAAAAAGCAGAATTCTAAACGCACTGCCCGCCGCCAGCAAGCCGATCCCAAGAAAATCGCACTTTTTTTCTTTCTTATCATTCTTATCGTTTTAACCCTGCTTCTCTACTCGGTTTCCAAGTTTATAAACGCCTCAAAAAAGTTCTCAACGAACGCAACGACTTCTGCAACACCGACGCCGCTTCCGACCGGGCCTATGGTTGGATCTATAAAAGTCGATCCTAACGCAAAAAATATCGACTTCACCATATCCCCCGATTCCATCCAGCCAGCGAGCACGACCGTTACCAAGGGGCAAGATTATTTTTTCAGAATAGTGAAGGATGTGAATGCAACGTGCGACGACCTCGTCAACGATGAGCTGGGGTACTCACTACAGTTATTCGGGCAGGCGAGCAAATTTCCGCTCACTTTTTCATCTTCGGGTACCTACACCTTCAAGTGCTACAGCAGCAATCTTAAATTTACGGTCGTCGTGAAGTAGCTATTTCTTGAGTACGGCTAGGAATGCCTCTTGCGGAATCGTTACGCTTCCGAACTGCTTCATCCGCTTCTTACCCTCTTTCTGCCGCTCAAGGTGTTTCATCTTCCTTCGGTGATCTCCTCCGTATAAGCCTTTCAAGACATCTTTACGGTATGCAGGGATATCTTCTCGAGCGATTATCTTGGCGCCAATCGCTGCCTGTATGGGCACCTTGAACTGGTGCTTCGGAATAACTTTCTTGAGTCGTTCCACGAGTTTCTTTCCTTCATACACTGAAGATTCCTGATCGACCAGCATCGAAAGCGCGTCGACCGCTTCTCCGTTTACCAGTATCGAAAGTTTTACGATATCGCCTGCGATATAGTCCTTGAACGTGTAATCGAGCGAAGCGTATCCGTGCGAGATAGATTTCATTCTGTCGAAGAAGTCGGTTATTATCTCAGCCAATGGTATATCGTACTTAAGGATAACCCGGTCGAGGTTCGAGCTCGTGGACTTAACGTATTCGGTATTGATGTACACTCCCCGTTTTTCTTGGCAGAGCGTCATGATGTCCCCGATGTAATCGGAAGGCGTGATGATCTCTGCATTGACCCAAGGCTCGGAGATTTCGAGGATATGCGACGCATCTGGCAAGTCGGCTGCCGAAGTAATGGTTAGACGACCTTGCTCGTCGAAATCGGTTGGTTTGTAGCTTTCCGTCTTGAGCCGGTCGGTCGTGAGCTTTACCTTATACTCTACCGAGGGCGCCGTGATAACGAGATCGATATTATGCTCCCGTTCCAGACGCTCTTGCACGATTTCCATATGCAGCAGACCTAAGAACCCGCATCGGAACCCCAGACCGAGCGCTTGCGATGCCTCTGGGACGTAATTGAGCGCCGCATCGTTCAGGGCTAGCTTTTCAAGCGCTTCCCTGAACTCAACTTGCTTATTCGAGTCGACCGGGAAAAGACCGGCGTACACCATTGATTTCGCTTTTTCGTAGCCGGGCAAAAGTTCTGATGGATCGTCGGCCCACGTAACGGTATCGCCGACGCGGACTTTCTGTATGTCTTTTTGGCCGGTAGCGATATAGGCGACCTCGCCCGTATCGATATGGTCGGATTCGACGAGGATTGGCGTCATATAGCCGATCTCCAACGGTTGAAAATCGTTCTGCTTTGCAATAAATCTGACTTTTCGCTTCATCGCCAGGTCTTGCTTCGTAACGCTGCCGTTCAGGAAACGCACTTGCGCGACTACGCCCTTATGGTCATCGTAAAACGAATCGAAAATAAGACCTTGGAGCTTATCTTCCCTTGAGCCTTTCGGTGAGGGAACGCGGGTTATGATCGATTCGAGAAGGTCTTCGATTCCAGCCCCCGTCTTACCGGACGTGAAGACGATTTCCTCCATCTTAAACCCGAGCATATCGCAAAACTCTTGCGCCCGACGTTCAGGTTCGGCATTCGGCAAGTCGATCTTGTTGACGACCGGAATAATGGTAAGGTCATGCTCAATCGCCTTGAATGCATTCGAGATCGTCTGGGCTTCAACGCCTTGCGCGGCGTCGACGAGCAGTATCGCGCCTTCGCATGCGGCAAGGGAGCGTGAGACTTCGTACGCGAAATCTACGTGTCCCGGGGTATCGATGAGGTTGAGCGTGAACGTTTCACCCTTGTAGTGATAGGTCATGCGGGCGGTTTGGAGCTTGATGGTAATCCCCCGCTCCTGCTCCAGATCGAGCGTATCCATGAATTGGTCATGCAGGACACGCTTATCGATCGTCCCGGTGGTTTCGAGCAAGCGGTCCGAAAGGGTAGATTTTCCGTGGTCGATATGCGCGATTATGCAAAAATTTCTGATTTTATCCTGCGACATTGGTACCTACGATTGTATGATGAAATCGCGTAGATGTCACACCGATGGGGTACCGGGATCCTCAATCCTATTCGAATCGAGCGGCGTTACGGTAACCGTCGGCGTAACGGGAGTGTTTCCCGGCTGCGGCTGCAAAACGGTTTTGCCCGGATTATCCATATTGAGATGTCGTTTGGTGTTCAAATCGTGGAGCTTCTTTTCCCGCACCTTGATAAATGCCACACCTCCGCCCGCAAGCAGGATAGGAACGGCGATAAGCAACGGCAACGTCCAATTCGATCCTTCCGATGCTTTAGCCGATTGGAATGCCGTCTCGAATATTGCGTTGGTACCTCCAACAAGTATTTGGCTGGTTTCCAGCGTTTTACCATGACCGACCTGTACGGTATGGGTGCCGGGTTCGACATTATCGAATGAAGCGTATCCATCTTTATCGGTCACCGTCCGTGCACCGGTATCGAGCGTTACATCCTTGTTGGCGATCGGGTTACCCTTCGCATCGGTAACTTTCAGCCTGAAGGTATATTTCGAAGGAGGCGTAGGAGTGGCGGAAATTTCCGGCGTCGGAGTAATGGTGGTTTGCGCGGTAAAAACGTCCGGAGTTGTTGTGGGTGTCGTTGTCGTGCTAGGAATTAATGTCGATGTAGGAGTTGGCGTTCCGGTAGCTTTTCCGGTAGGTGTCGGAGTCTTTGAGGCTGTCGATGTGACGGTAAGCGTTGTTCCGGGAATCTTGGTCGGCGTTGGCGTCGGGGTATTCGTGGTACCGGAAGACGGCGGGGCTGTAGGCGTCGGAGTCGGTGTAGGAGTAGCGGTCGGCGTTGGGGTTGGCGTATTCGTCGGAGCACTTCCCTGCACCGTGATCGTTCCCGTCATGCTCGAATGCGGTCCGCACCGATATTGGTAAGTACCGGCAGAGTTGAACGTATACGAATAGGTCGAGCCGTTGAAAGATCCTCCCGAGCCGGTGAAGCTCGGCGAACCGGTAGATACGATGGTATGTCCTGCGCTATCGTGATCTTGCCAGGTGATTGTATCCCCCACGTTGATCGTGACCGATGTAGGCGAGAACGCGAAGCTCTGCACGTTGATCGTCACCGTGTTATGCGTCGACCGCTGTCCGCCCGAAACAATTGAACCAACAAGTCCATGTTCCGGGTTCTCGTTGCGCGGCGCATTTGCGTGGACATAGACGGGAATCATGCCGATGACGAGTGCGATTTGAATGAAGGCGGTCGTGACGAGAAAATTCTTAGTCGTGGATTTCTTGCTCATCGTTTGTTCTTATACAGTAGCAGGATAGCTCCTGCGGTCAAGCTTACCGTGAGGCAAGATGCAATAGCGATTTCCAACGGGACGTTGTTGTTGAAAGGGGTATTCACCTTGTACGTGAGCGTATTGCTTTCGGAGGCTACGGTTAAGTGCACATTCTCTTTCTGGTAGTCTTTTTCGACGACAAGCGAAACATCGCCATGCTTCACTTCTGAGAATTTTGCTTGCCCGTTCTTGTCCGAGATAGATGTTTTTCCGGAATCGGCGAGCCTGACAACTGCCCCCTCAACCGGTTTCTTGTTGGTATCGAGAACTTCAACGACCACGTCCGACGCGGGGGCCATCTCTGCCCTTTTTGTCGCTCCGGGAATATTGATAGTCGTGACGCCAAGCACCTGCCGTTTTGCGGGCGAGGCTTCGATGTAGGTATGCTTCGTTTGCTGATTGATGAACAGCACGGATGCCGTCGTAATGATGAAGGAGCTGAAGAGGAAGCTTGCGAATTTGAGCATACCCATGTACCGACAATGTATCAGAATCGAAAAATTCTGCAAACGGAAATCAGGTATGGCTAACCTTCATTGATGAGCTTATCGATGAGGCGCTTTACTTCTTGAATATCGGCTTTGCCCTTAGATTCCCGCATGACGATTCCGACGAAGAACATCTTAGCGGTCTCTTTCCCTCCACGAATCTGTCCGACAACTTTCGGGTTATCTTTGAATGCCTTACGCAATATAGCTTCCGGGTCGATCTTGCCCGACTTCATTTGCTGCTTCAAGATTTCGGACCAGTCGTTCTTGCCCGTTTTATGTACCTTAAGCAATTGCTTGAGTTCGGTCGGCGTAAGCTTGCCTTCTGCAAAAAGCATGATGAGCGCATTGAGCGATTTAAGCCACGATTCGAATTCCTGTCCTTCGGGCATTTCCAAAATCTCGCTCGTCAATTCGTTAGTAACCAGGTTTGCGACTTTAGCGGATATCGAGTGATTGGACTTCACCAGATACTGGTAGGCGTCGAACAGCTTTTTCTCTTCGGATAGCAAATCGATCGACTGGGGAGACATTCCCTCCATGAACGAGAGGGCCTCTTTTACATCTTTCGGATGCGTCGGCAAGCTAGCTGCGATTTCGTTGACGTCGATATCGGAAATGAGGACGGTAGGAATATCGGGTTCGGCAATATAGCGGTATTCGTTTGATTCCTCTTTCTTGCGCTGGGTATAGGTTGCAAGCTTCTTATCGTCCCATCCGCGCGTCTCTTTCATGCCGGGGGAATAGATTTCCTTGGTTTTCTTATACTCGTCGATCTGCCGTTTTATTTCGTAATCGAGGGCATTCTGCAAGTTTCCGAATATGTTGATGTTCTTCACTTCTACGATAGGCGTGTGCCTCACTTCTTTCCATTCAGAAAACGGTTGGTTGCGGAGATCGACATCTTCTACGCAAACGGAGATATTCGCATCGAATCTCATTTGCCCCAATTCCAAATTACAGTCGCTCACATTAAACCAGCGTGCCAAGTTCCTCACCGATTTCGCATAGCTTACCGCCTCATCGGTAGAGTGTATCTCGGGAGCCGATACGATTTCGAGAAGCGGGAATCCTGCCTTATTGCCGTCGAGAAGCGTCTTGCTCCTGTTATGGATGGACTTCGCCGTATCCTCTTCGAGATGAGCGCGGATAACGCCGATCTTTACGAGGTAATTGTTTTTCGAATAGTAGTTCCGCCGATCCCTAACCACCACATCGACTTGGCCTTCTTCACTTATCGGCTTGTCGAGCTGCGTTATCTGGTAACCCTTGAAGAGATCGGGATACATATAGCTTTTGCGGTCCCAATTCGTTTCCGTCGCGATATTGCAGCGGAGCGCAAGCCCCATGCGAATGGCCTGCACGACCGCTTCGCGATTCAAGTTCGGCATAGCCCCCGGATAACCGAGGCAAACCGGACAAATATTCGTATTCGGTTCAGCCTCGGCTGTCGAGCATCGGCAGAAAACTTTCGTCTTCGTGCGCAACTGCAAATGTATCTCAAGACCGATTATCGGTGTATACATATGTCCTTTCATGGGTTACTGCTTTTTTGTGACTGTTAATGTTATGTTCGCGCCTTTTTCGTCGCCGAGAATCACGATGGTCAGCTGCTGGTCGCCTTTCGAGAACAGCAAGGTATTACCGAACAGGTTGAACTCCTGGTCGAGCTTCCATCCGTTTTTCGGCAAATTAGACTTGTAATAGGAAAGAACCTTCGAGGAAGCATCGGTAGAGTTCAAGTTAACCAGCGATTCGCCTTTTTTCGTGTCGTTAGACGACACGCCAACCTTGGATCCAGGATAAACGGGAATATCTTTGGGAAAGTTCGAAGGGATCTCGGTCGAGAGGTTCCCCCCTAACGATCCGGGCGTAGTAGTTTCGCCCGATTCCGGGTCGTTGGTAGATCCCGATCCCGAATCGGTGCTCGATCCGGTTGGATACGTGGTGATTCCCATATCCTGCTGCTTCTTGATTTCGTTGTTGACGCGGTCGAGCTCGGTCTTGACCTTGCTTTGCCCGATCTTGAACAACACAAATACCGAGGCTGCGCACAGTCCGCACAAAACGAGCAGGACGATGAGAACGATAAGGAGAGCATTGGATTTCTTCTTCACGACGACCTGTTGGGGAGCGTACGCTGGCTGTGCCGGGGCTTGCCCGTTTTGCATCGGCGGCTGTACGATAGCTGGCTGTGGAGCTGCTTCGTGAGTAACCGGCTGGCTTGCCGCTTCGTTGTTGTTTGGTGTCTGTGTACCTTCCATAGTCTCCTTCTTAATTAGATTAAGAAATCTTAACAGTTCAAGGTACAAGATACAAACAACTACTCTACGACAAGCTTACCGTCGTTGATCGTAATGTTTATCTTCTCCGGGTCTTCGACTTGCAGCAGTACTTTCGATATTTGATTCTCGATTTCTCGCTGGATGACTCGACGCATTTCGCGCGCGCCGAACTCGGGAGAATACGATTTTCCGACAATATAGTCGACGACGCCGGTATCGTAGCTTAGCTTGATATCCTGCTTCGACAGGGCGCTTTCCAGCTTCTTAAGCTGAAGATCAGCGATACCCTTCAGGTTGTCTTGGCTCAACGGATCGAATACGATAACTTCGTCGAACCGGTTGACGAGCTCGATCCTGAAGTACTTCTTCAGTTCCTCGTAAACGAGCGCATTCAAGTCATCGGTCTTGGCCACGTCATCCTGGAACTTTATGAGCTTCGATGACTTTCTCGGTTCATGCTCCGAAGCATAGTAGTTTTGGATCAGCTGGGTACCGATATTCGATGTAGCGATTATTATGGTGTTCTTGAAGCTTACCGTCCTTCCTTGCGCATCCGTGAGCCTTCCGTCCTCGAGTACTTGCAGTAGGATGTTGCTGACATCGGGATGGGCTTTCTCGATTTCGTCGAGCAAGATAACCGTGTACGGGCTTCTCCTCACTTTCTCGGTCAGCTGGCCGCCTTCCTCGAATCCGACATATCCTGGAGGAGATCCTATCATCTTCGCAACCGAATGTTTCTCCATATACTCGCTCATGTCGAGGCGGATCATATTGTTCTCTGATCCGAATATCACTTCCGCAAGTGATTTTGCGAGCTCAGTCTTGCCGACGCCGGTTGGTCCGAGGAACAGGAATGAGGCGATAGGCCGGTTCTCGTTTCCCAATCCGAGACGCGATCGGCGGATTGCCTCAGAAATGCTTACGACTGCGCGCTCCTGCCCAACGACCCGCTTATGGAGCATTTTCTCAAGATCGAGCAAGAGCTTTTTCTCCTCGACGTTGATTTTATTCGCCGGTATCCCGGTCATATTCGAGATGACTTCCGCGATTTCCTCGATGTCGAGTGTCGGCGTTCCCGTGCCTCTCGTTTTGAGCCACTCTTCTTCGATTGGCTTCAACTCATCCTTTACTTGTTCGATCTCCTGCTTTATCAGCGCTGCCTTTTCGTGGTTTTGGCTTCTCGTCAATGACTCGCGTTCCTTTTCGAGGTTCGAGATCTTAAGCTTCAGTTCCCGAAGATTATCCGGCTCGCTCGTCGTCCTGAGTCGCAGCATCGAAGCCGCCTCATCGAGGACATCGATAGCCTTATCGGGCAAGAACCGGTCATTGATGTATTTCTCCGACAGTTCGACCGAAGAGATGATCGCCTCTTCGCTGATCTTGATTTTGTGGTGCGCCTCGTACTTGTCCCTGAGGCCTTGCAGGATCTCGATCGATTGCTCGACAGTCGGCTCAAGCACCATGACGGGCTGGAATCGCCTTTCGAGCGCAGCATCCTTTTCGATGTACTTCTTGTACTCAGCAAGCGTCGTAGCACCGATGGTCTGAAGCTCCCCACGGGCCAGCGCTGGTTTGATCAGGTTAGAAAGATCGGTCTTACCTTCTGCCGCTCCGCTCCCGACGATGGTATGCAGCTCATCGATAAAGAGGATTATGGAACCTGCCGACGATTCGACTTCTTTAATAATCTTCCCTACCCGCTCTTCGAACTCTCCCTGGAATTTCGTACCGGCGATAAGCGAACCCATATCGAGCGCAAGTACCCGCTTGTGCTGAAGAAGCTCCGGTACGTTGTCGGTGACGATCCTAAGCGCAAGCCCTTCCGCAATGGCCGTTTTTCCGACGCCCGGCTCCCCGATAAGCACGGGGTTGTTCTTCCTTCTTCTCGATAGGATTTGGATAACCCTGGCGATTTCCTTATTCCTGCCGATTACCGGATCGATCTTGCCTTCCCGGGCAAGTTTCGTGAGGTCGCGCGAGAACTTGTCGAGATTCGGCGTCGTGGATTTGCCCTGTTTCTGGTCGCCTTCACCGATTATCGCAACAACTTCCTTGCGGGCAGCCTCATAGGTAACTCCCTCGCGATTCATGATCTGGTAGGCGAG
>CAZVIJ010000001.1:44022-66676 GCA_964626735.1 uncultured Candidatus Saccharibacteria bacterium | reverse complement strand
GGCGAGACCTTCACCTTCCTTCAGCAATCCGAGCAGCAAGTGCTCCGCCCCGATATAGGTATGTCCCATTTCTTGCGCTTCCGAGAACGCAAGGTTCAAGCTCTGCTTCGCACGGGGCGTGAACTCGGCCGTCATCCCCCTCAAGTTTCCCCTGGTAACCAGATAGGTTTCCAGCTTCGACTTCAACGCTTCGCTATCGATGCCGAGCTTCTTGAAAACCTTGCCGACAACTTCATTATTGGCGAGCGAGTGAAGGAGGTGCTCCGTGTCGATGTAATTGGTGCCGGTCTCTATGGCGAGCGTAGCGGCTTGCTGCAGTACATCTTTTGCGCTGTTCGATAAGTAGTTTTCCATAATTCGTTCAGTAGGTTTTGTATCTGTTGTATACACAATTGTATCCATACTTAAAAAAATTAGCAAGCATCCACGTCGTCTGCCAAGACCATTAAATTAAGGCTAGACTTCTCAACATACCTAAATTAATGTAGGATTTAATGAAAGACTTCCATAGTCTTACCTTTTATACTGCCATGAATTCAAATAAAACAGTTGAGGTTCTGCAAAACATAGAGTCCAACGACCAGCAGATCGTCGGCAAGTCCATTAGCATTTTGGCCCGATTCGCGCAGGAAAAGCTTCCGGTATCGGCAGGGTTCGTGATCACGGCCTTGGGATTCCAGTCTTTCCTCGATTTTTCGGAGATCAAACGCTACTACGACAACGCCGCCGACTCCGGACGTAACTCGAAGAACCTAATCGACGCGTTCGAGGCAGCCGAGCTGCCGACGCTCATGACTAACGAAATAGCGAAGGCATATGCCAAGATTTCGGGCTTTACCGACGCATACATAAACCTTAGGGCGCTCGTGCTCGATGCTGGCGGCAACGAGGTCAGCCATCGCTCATTCGTCATGTTCGACATTCGGGGAGATCGCAACGTCATCGCGAATCTCAAGCAGCTATACCGTAACGTAATCTTCGATAACGCCGAGAATGTCGGGAAGTTTTTTTCGGGATCGATGCAAATCGTCGTGCTTGCACAAAAAGCCCAGCAGGCAGAAGCATCCGGAGTTATGTTCACGACCGATATCGTAACGCGCGACCCAGACCGTCTTATCATCGAGGCAGTATACGGTTTGGAATCGATAGCGGAACTCGATTCAGTCGTGCCCGACCAATACGTCTACATAAAATCGACCGAGAAAATTGTCGAGAAGCACGTATCAAGCCAGGAGTTCATGGCTGTTCGCCAGATGATGGGAAGCGAGTCCGGTATCCAAAAGGTTCGGATTTCTCCGGCATGGCAGAAACGGCAGAAACTCGACGATAAGCATATCCTTGCGCTAGCAAAGACGGGCCAAATCATCGAGGAAGGAATGAACAGCACCCAGCAAATAATCTGGTCATTTGAGGCAGGCAAGCTATGGATCAATTTTATCGAAGGCGCGGAAAAGATGCCTTCGCAAAAAGAGCCTAACCTACAGGCAATGGTCGATGAGGAGGTGCTCAACATCAATACCTCGAACGGTCCCGAACCCGAGATCGAATTCGGCCCCCTCGGATCGAAATTGCCCGAGCCTGTTGTACAAGAAATAGCTCCCCGCCCCTCATTCTTGGGATCCGAATCGAAACTGCCCGTAGAAGGCACCGATGTTTCAGTCCATATTCCGGAATCCGTGACCGAGAGCAAAAATGTAGCAGTCGATGTCGTATTGAACGATCCGCGAGAATCAGTAATCCAGCAAAACAATAAAGTAGACAATAAACTTATGGCACAAAAAGAATCAAGAGAGCCCCTCCTTGAAGGAAAATTTCATGCGGGCGGAAGCGCCGAGGGCGAAGTTTCCTTTGACCCGACTTCCGTTAAGCCGAATTCGATACTTGTCCTCAAGGGAGACGAAGATCTCTCATCCTCCATCAAGGTGGCCGGTTTCATCATCGAAGATGAATCGGACATACTTGCACAGAGGCTTTTTGAATTCTTCAAGGTTCCCGCGATAACCGGCGTTCCCCTCGCGAGGAAAATTCTCAAGCAGGGCGAGCTGATCGAGATGGATGGCGAGTCCGGGAATATCTACGAAACCGTACCGTTCTCGGAGCAGGTTGGGGAGATCGAAATGAATTTCAAAACATCTCCGGAAAATGGCGACTCGTCTTCGATCCATATACCCGTCACAACCGAGGACAGGAACATGTCCATACATACCGAGATCCCTGCGCATAATCCTTCGGAGGCTATGCAACCGCCTCGAGTTCATATCGAGCCTCTAGTCGCAGAACTTCCTGGAGGATCCCAACCGCAGCTTCAAGAAGATACCGACGATATCACCATCGAGTACAACATACCCGAGCGCCAGCCTGATCATCTTGCGACGACGCAGCTTCCGTTCGAAGCGCCCCTCGATGAAGTTCCGGCACCACAGGCTCAACAGCCATCGTCGCCTGCACCAGAAATTGAGCTTCCGCCGACAAGCGAACCAGCTCACGATGAGCCGCACATCGAAATACCTCAGCTGACGAGACCCGCTCCCCAAATCCACACCGAGCCTTCGGTTCCCGAACATCTCGTTCCAGAGCCTGCAGCTCCGGTTCACGATGAGCCGGTACCGCATCATGTCCATCATATCGTCCAGGAGAACCACGAGCCTGAACCGCCTAAGCCCCAATCCCGCTTTGCGGTTTCAGAACCTGAAATGCCTCGGCTAGAAGATCTCATCCAACAAAGCAGACGCGAAGAGGAAGTGCATTCCATGCCGAAAGTGGAAGACCTGATCTCTCAGACGCTTCAGGAGAGCCCGCGTCCTACCTTCCCGAGGAAAGACAATCTTTCCAAGCTTCTCGATCTCGTTGATGAAGAGCCCGATATGATCGGCGTCAAGACGAACGAGCTCGAGAAAGAAGAAGTTTCTGGCGTTTCCCAACAAGACCAGTTCAACATGTGGGGAAAGTCGCTCGAGAAAATCATCAGCGCTTCGGAAACTGTCAACCCGTCGGTCGCGGCAAACGCAATCGAACAAATCGTCGACGACAAGTCGAGAATCGAACAGTCGCGCGAACTGACCTACGATACGGAAGAAAAATTTATCGGCGAACAAGCGCATCAGAACTTGCCTATCGTCAAGGTTACTCCGTATATACCGACAGCAACGAAGGTCTACGTCAACCTTATCGACGAAAAGCTGCCCGAAGGTTTCGAGAATTTCGACGGTATCGTATTTTCATCGAGCTTCGACCAAGACGTGTATCTCGAGTTCCTCGAAGACATTCTCAAGCGCGTGCAAGACAAGGAAGTAATCGCCGTCTGCCCGCCATACGAGATTGATGCGCTCACGGTGTTCCTCGAGAATATCTACGGCCTTAGAAATAAAGGATACAGGAATTTGTCGCTGATCCTCCCCGATTACCGGAACAAGAAGGAAATCGCCGAGGTTAAGAAAGTCATGTCGGCCGTAGGACTTCGTAGGTCTTCGACATTCGAAATTCTTGCCAACCTTTCAAGAACAATCAACGTCTTCCGACTCGGCGAGCTCGAGAAGAGCGTTGTTGACGGAATTTACGTTGATCTCTTCCGATTGAAGATGAATATGCTTGGCGTCGAAAAGATGACCGCATCGACCAGGTACGTCGAGGGGATGAAAAACATGGTCTCGTATATCAGCTCGAACGCGAAGTTTGAAGGAAAGACCCTTGTTAACATCACCGGTTTCTCGAGCACCAAACTCGTTATCGAAGATGTGCTCCAATACGGTTTCTGGGGACTCTGCACCAACCTTGCCGAAATCGACGAAGTGAAACGTGAAATATCATCGCTCGAGAAGCGTCATATCTCCGGCTTGGGAGGAAAGAGCGGTACAAGAATAAAAATCAATCGCAGGTATTAAGCGGAATATTATAAGCACACAAAGCCTGATCAGACAATATATATCTCTTTATTAGTTACCGGGTCAGGCTCCTGTGTTATACTCCCCCTATTGCTTACTACGTCAAAAGTAATTATGGAAAATTATTTTGAAAATAACATCGAAGAAATCAACCAGATAATAAGCAGATCCAAGAAAGACAAAAGCACAACAATTTTCCGAATTCAGAAATCCAAAGTCCTCACGCTCCACAATTACAATGGCATAACCGAAAGCTGCGATTTGCGAACGCTTCACGGCATCAACATGCATCTGCTTTCGAAGGAAGGCAACCTTATTTTCGGATCGAGCGATCGGCTCTATTTGCCCGACGTCATGACCCGCCTGTACCAAAGTCTCGATAATCTACTGAAAGCAAACAAGGGTCACAAAGTACAGGACCAGATTCTTTTCGATACGTTGCCGACCAATCATGTTTCGGTTATCGACAACATTAATTTATCCGAAGACGACCTCGGGTATCTCGAAGGAGTGCTTGAGTCGGTTTACCAAGAGGTGCGGGAAGAGTTCCGCAATCAGCTGGATATCCATACCACGATGCGGGGATCGTATGCGGTTTGGCTGATCGGAAATTCGCACGGCGGAAGGTCGGAACGGGACGAGTTCGATCTTCAGATCGATATCGAAATCGCCTCCAAAGAACAGTACTTCAATCGTGTCCGTTTTTCCCATTCGGTAAGTTCGGCAGATCTCAGGAACCAAAAGATACCGACGAAACGAATTGCCGAGAGGATCAACGAGTATGCCTTTTTCGTCTGCGAAAAGTTCCCTGCGACGAAAGCTAAAGTTGCCATCGACGGAATACTCCTCGATCGTACGCTTACCACGGACCTAATTTATCAGGCGTACTTTTCGCCGGAAGCGCCGCTTTCCCCATTTTCTATTGCCGATATTTCCCAACCATCATCTCAACTGCTCAATGAATCGATCGACAAGTATGGAATCGAAATACCCGAAACGATAGAGCTCGATCCTACGAAACCGCTGTACTCGCAAATATCGGGGATTTACCATCTAGAGGCGGAGCATCCTTCGGTCGTCTTGGGCCGATCCAAAAACTATATCGAGAATACCCTCCCGCTCTTTCGGAATCTACAGATATCGACCAAGAACAAGCAAGACGAGAAAATAGAATTTTCCATGAGCGATGTGCTCGACAGCCTAAAAGCGATCTGCGAGGCGAAAGGCGTCAAGACTATTCTTTTGACGCTCGGACATGCATGCGACGTGTCCGCTTTCCCCCAGAGCGTCCGTATCTCACCTTCGAAGGTCCTGGTGTATAATGAGGGTACGCTTTCGAGCGCAGAATTGTGCACGATCGATTTCATCCATATGGATGGACTTGAACTGCTCGGCTCGCCCTTTGATAGCATATCGAGAATATCGACGTACGACCTTCCGTTCGTCATAAAATCGGGTAATGCTTTCATGAAGATGAATGAAAATGTCAAAATAGCATGATACTAGCAGAGAAGTTATCTCAAAAGCTGAACAACCTTAAGTCGAAAAACGAAATCAATGACTATTTCATTTTTTTCGACGAATACCGTTCGCTTGAACTGACGATGAAGGACAAGAAGCTCTCATCGCACGATCTGCCCACCAATTACACCGAAAACTCCGACGGCAAATACCTCATCGTTTGGGACGACGAGTACTTGTCTTCCGGTGTCGTCAACACCTCGTCGGTAAACGACTTCGAGGAGTTCATTTCTGTAGCCGAGAAATCCAAGGTTCGCTACGACGCGCCGGTATTTATTCCCGAGCGGGGAATTTACCCGATGATCATAACCTACTCCAAACCGCTCGCCGATATGATCGATATCCCGGAGTACCTGCTCAAGCTGACCGACCTAACCGAAGAGTTGGATACGATGGTGGCGTCCGACAAAGGCACGAGCATCATTACGGTTCGAGACGGCATCCGATACGCGTATTCATCTCGGTTCCTCGACGAATACTATACCTACACGAAATTCTCGCTCGAAAAAAAGTTCGATGACCTCTTCACCTGGTATATCGAAGGGTCAGATATATTCTCAATCGCAAAATTCCAAGAAGTGTTCAGCTTCTTCGGCGACATATACAACGGCCTCAAAAGCTCGAAGGCCGCTACGCTCAAGAAAAGCGAAACGGTAGATCTTATCTTAAGCCCCTTGGTCTTCAGGAGGCTCTTTACGCAACAAGTTCTCGACAATATTTCCGGCGAGCATATGATCAAGAACCAGAGCGTCTTCAAGCCGGAAAATTTCAAGGACAAGCTGAAGTGCTTCAATACCTTCAGTCTAAGCTACGACCCGCTTCTTGGCCATAAGCTTGGAACGTACCGGTTTACCAGTTACGGCTTGAAGCCTCAACGGCAGTATTTCATAAAATTCGGCAAGCTCGATACTCCCATAACGAACAGCATCAATTTCTCGAAAGTCGGCCAATCGGCGCCATCGATGGAGATCGGTAGCTTCGGGAACCTGAAGTTCGAAGGTATCAAGAAGCGGACGTACAACGAAATCGTAAAATCGATGGAGCCGGTCGTATTTGGGGTTAACGACTCATGTCTCGCGCCCAAGAACAAGACCAATACTTCCGTGCATTTCAGGCATGCCTTGAAAATAAGCAAAAACAAGTACCAGAAGCTAGAAAATTTGACCTTTAGTGTAAATCTTATTGACTATATACGAAAGGGCGATGTTGAACTGGTCGAGTTCCCTGATGGGCAGCTCGGATGCAAGATCAACGGCCTTTCCCAGAGCTAATGCCATTGTCAACGACTTTTACAACTGGTATCTTGGTAGCGTTCCCACATACCTCAATATCACGGGATAATCGGTTGTGTGGTATACTTATAAGTATTAATATGGAATATTCAACTGCCCAAGCTGAATCTTCGGAATCTTTAAACCAATAATCTAACATGCGAACTAAACTTTCAGTCCATAAATTAGGTGTAGCAATATTTATTATCGTCGGACTCTCAACCGCCATATGGATGTGGGCAACCATGCTCCGATAGGCAAAAAATCACTGTGTGCCTTTATAACGATTACCCTTGTTGGTATCGTTTTTATTTCCTCAGTAACGGCAACGTTTGTTTATTATCAAGCCAAAACTATTGGCGCATACCGTAGCTTACGAACTTCTCTCGGGACTCTCACCAAAACGGCGTCATTGCCGGTGCCAAGCCTGACACCTTCAGCCACCCCATCTACGGCGCCGAAAACCGATACCGGCGCTTTGGCATACGAGGCGGAACAGAAAACTGCACTGACATTTGCGGCTAAGGAGCTCGGAGTAAACGTACCTGCTTTGCCGAAAACGAATATCATGACCTCCGACGAGCTTCAGAAAAAAGTTCGTGACCAGATAAAGACGCCTGAGGCGAACGACAAAAAGATACGAGACTTTCAGGCGTTCCTCGAATCGTTCGGCTATATCGAAAAAGGTACCGACACGAACGAACTGATAGCCAAGCTCGTCGAAAGCCAAGCGGCACTGCCGATTGCCCTGTACGATCCCGAGAATAAGGAACTGTTCATTAGCGCCAATGCGAGCGTATCCCGACAATTCATTACCTACCTGCTCGCCCACGAGCTGACCCATTACCTCCAAGACACCTATTACGGATTGGAAAAGCGTACTGAGCAATTTAACGATTCGACGATGGACCAGTACTACACCTTCCTCGCGCTTGTCGAGGGTCAGGCAAGCGTCGTAGCGGAACGGTACAAGGATTCGTTGACTCCGAAAGAACGGGTATTGATCGATGCTGATATGGATTCCGTCGCTTCGGATAGTCCGAGAGAGATTTTCCCATTCGACCAGCGTTGGGTTTCGTTCGTTTACGGAAACGGTACTTCGTATGCTTCTCGGCTCGATATACGTACGGTCGGACAGCTGATCTCCTCGTCGGAGACATTCACATCCAATATGATTTACACCTCTTCTCCAGCTCCCGACAAGCGGTTATCGGTATCGTACGATGTAACGGCGCCTGCCGGATACACGTTTTCGACCGACGATGTCTTAGGCGATTTCGGCTGCCGCACGGCGTTCCAGAATTTGGGAAGCCAGGTATCGGCGATGTGCGACAACCTGAAGGCTGACCTTTTCAAAATATACCAATCCGATACCGCGAGCTTTTCGACATGGGTTATGCAATTCGAAACGATAGACAGCGCACGCTCGTACCTAACCCCGATTCGGCTATCGCTTCAAAGGTATGGAACGAGGGCGCTCGTTTCCCAAAACGGCAATCGGATCGTCGTCGTCCTCGCCCCAAGGGATGAGCCGGCATTGGAAGGGATCAAGGTCTCGATCAGGCAATAGCTTGACTTATTGGAAAATAACAATAAAAATCAAGCATATGAAATTCAGGTTCGGTATGAGCTCGGTCGTTTTCATGGGGTGTATCGCCTTGACGATCGTCGCATGGATTGCATTCGAGTACTATCACCGGAAGACTGACGTCAACGTCCCTGACGAGCTTATTTCCCAGGCTAATTCACCGCTTCCCCAATCATTCGATACCGGAACTCTTAAGAAACTCTACTTAGGCAAAGACAAATTCTATGGCTCAACAGAAACCAACCCCTGATACGACCGCTACGTTATTCACATCCGTCTCGATTATCGGCTTTTCGGTGCTCGTCTCGCTCGCAATTTTATGGGCAAGCGGAGGAATCTCGTATATGTTCGGCAGCCTGTATCGATTTGTCCCGAAGTTCCCGACAGTCCGCGGAGCAAGCGATGTCAAAGATTACAACGATCTCGTCGGGCTGCTCGATTCCCAGCCGATGCTCTCGTTCAAGTCAAAAAATCCATATGTCCTGGTAGAGACCAGCGACCTGGATTGCATCAACTGCGCTCGGTTCCACGGTTATGGAGCGTCGCAGCAATCAACGTTCTCGAAGGTCAAGGCAGACTTCATCGAGAACGGCAAAATGGATTATATTTTTGTCGATAGCCAATCGCTTGGTGAAATCGTAAAGCACACCGCGTTGTATTGCGCAGGCGAACAAAAGCCGAGCGCCTTTTTCGATTACAAGGAGAAGGAGTATCAGGGATACGGCAACAAGTTCGACATCGCCAAAGAAAAGAATACGATCAAGGGAATGGGGCTCAACGCGGCAAAGTTCGAGGACTGCGTAAACAGCAAGAAGTACGAAGACCGAGTAAAGAAATTGACGGGCGCTACCGGTTCTCTCATGAATATCCAAGCCACTCCCACGTTCCTTCTCTATAAGATCGAAAACCAAGAGGTTAAAAAGCTAGACGGCAAGACTGAGATAAAGCGGTTGCCAACCTTGGTTACGACGATACGAGGGAATGTCGATTACGAATCTTCGATTAAGCCTGAGTTGTCGAAGTATTTGAAGTAATATTCCTAACTCCCCTCAAGAGCTTAACCACGATAATTCCGAGCGCCAGCCCGAGGTACGATGCCATTAAATCTTCGTTCGTGTCGTAGTAAGAGGTGATTAGATGCGTACCCTTGGTTCGATCGATGATCAACTCGACAATCTCCCACAAGACAAAAAAGATCGACATGAAACCGACCGTTATCCAATAACTCCATGCAGGCCCCAAGTGCTTTACGTCTTCGAGATAATCGTCCATGAGCGGGAACGCGGTAAGGAAGAGCAGCAAACCTTCAGTAAAGTGCATGTACTTGTCAAACCACACTTCCCCAAATACCGGCAAATGATAGGACCAGCTATAGATTCCGGTTACGTGGGTGAACCCATCGACGAAAACGAGGAATGCCAGTAGCAATTCGCTTGCGTAATAGTTGGATTTCAGGCCCAGGACTTTTTTCAATTGCGGAATAAAGAAAAACGACACGTACAAGAGCGGTATTAGGCGAACCTCGCCATGATCGTAAAATTGGTGGAACTTCAAGCCGAGAATGCTGACCGTTCCGTGATTGCCGAAATAATTTTGGCCGACAGAGATAGCGAAGGAGGCGACGAGCAGTATCTGGAAAATAACGGCCAGAACTTTGAAAATTTTTGCGTTTTGCATGGTTAAGATTCCCAACCGAGAATGAGCCTATCGATAACGTCGCTCGTCGTACGGATGAGTGGAATGACATGCGAGAAGTTCATTCTCCGAGGCCCTATAACTGCCAAAATTCCACGCTCGCCGCCGTAAAGGTTTACTTCGGTGAAGATAATCGAGCAATCCTGCAGGATATGCGAATCGAACTCGTCGCCGATAATTACTTTTACTCGGTTATCGGTATACGCGCGGTTGAAAACGTTGGTTAAGGTGCCGAGATCGTCGAAGGCAAGCAAGATATTCTTGAATGCGGTTTTGTCCTCGAATTCGGGGTAATCAAGCAGGTTGTAGAGACCCGAATAGAATATTCCGTCCTCGAGCAATATTACGGATGCGTACTTGGTTAGGTCAGCTAAAAGCGTAGTGATGCCGCGTATCAGTTTGTCGCGGTGGAACCTGAGCTCGGCGAGCTCGCGCTTGAGCCGTATTTCCGTGAGGTAGTTGACGTCCTCCTCATTCATGAGATCCTGGAGATAGTAGCGGTATCCCAAAATTGTCGGGATTCTTCCCGATGATGTATGGGACTTTGAAATATATCCCTCGTCGGCTAGGCGCACCATCTCGTACCTGATAGTTGCGGGACTTGCGTCTATATCGTACTTCTCGTTGATCAGACCTGAGCCTACCGGCAATGCAGTTTCGATGAATTCAGTTATGATCGCGAACAAAATGTCTTTTTGTCGTTTTGTTAGCTCCATGTTTCCAAGACGTGTTTTAATAGTTATATCACCATTTTAGCAGACTATCAAGGTATCTGCCATCGGAAATGAAACATGCATGATTACAATAGCTGTTTCCATTCGCTCAAACGCTGCATTGCCTCTAACGGCGACATCGTATTGATGTTGAGATCTTGGAGTTCACGAATGATTTTCTCCTTGGCCGCTCCATTATTTTCGTCTTGATCGACTGCACCATCGGCAAACAGGTCCTGAGGCTTCGGCTGCAATTTGTTCTTCTCCTTTTCCAGCATCTTGAGAATTCGTTCTGATGAACGGATAACGCGGTCGGGCAATCCGGCAAGCTTCGCTACATGTATGCCGTAGCTTTTATCAGCTTTCCCGTCGGTGATTTGGTGCATGAAAATAATTTCGCCGTTATATTCGATAACCTTCACGGCCAAGTTCTTCACGTTCGGATACTTGTTGGATAGCTCAGTAAGCTCATGGTAATGCGTCGCAAACATTGTCTTCGTTCCCAACCCCTGCAGATACTCGCATATCGCCCATGCGATGCTCATGCCGTCGAATGTACTGGTTCCCCGACCGATCTCGTCGAGGATTACGAGGCTTTTCTTGGTCGCGTGGTTTAGGATTTCTGCCGCCTCGAGCATCTCAACCATGAACGTACTCTCTCCTTGAGAAAGATTATCGGAAGCGCCAACTCTCGTGAAGATGCTATCGACCACACCGATATGAGCCGAATCGGCCGGTACATACGATCCGATCTGGGCGAGAATAACGATCAGCGCAGCTTGCCGTATGAAAGTCGACTTACCGCCCATGTTAGGTCCCGTAATGATGTGAAGCGATTGATCATTCGAAAGGTAGATAGAATTTTTGACAAAGGTCTTTCCGTCTTTTTGCAGGAAATGCTCAATTACCGGATGTCTTCCGTTTTCTATCGAGATCACATCGTCGGTCGCAATATCCGGCCTCGTCCAACTCCACTCGAGGCTGACTTTCGCAAGCGCCATAAATATGTCGAGTGAAGCGACGCAATCGCTGATCTTTTGGATATACTGGATGATTTCCTTGGTCTCGCCCAATACCCCCATAAAGATGTCGTACTCGATTTTGCGTATCCTGTCGTCGGCTCCAAGTATATTGGCCTCCTGCTCTTTAAGTTCCGGCGTAATGTACCGCTCGGCATTGACGAGCGTCTGTTTCCTAATGTAGTCGTCGGGCACTTTCGACGATTGCCCTTTGGACACCTCGATGTAGTAGCCGAATACTTTATTGAACCTGACTTTCAGGGTAGAAATTCCCGACCGCTTGATTTCGTTCTGTTCGAAGTCCTTGAGCCAATCTTTGCCTCCGGTCTTGAGGTCATGGAGTTTGTCCAAATCTTCGTCGATTCCGCTCTTTACCATTCCCCCTTCGCGCACGGTAACCGGCGGATCTTCGCGTATCGTTTTGTCGATTTGCGCTAGCACTTTTTGCGACGACTTGATCGAATCTTCTATCGATCCTACGAGCTTTTCAATATGATGCGATACTTCGAACGTCTTTAGCTCGTTCACGAACTTGAAAATAACTTTGACGGTCGTCACGCAGTTTCTCAAATCCCTTGCGTTTGCAGAACTGAGTCCAACTTTGCTCGCTATCCTATTGAGATCATGTGCCTGGCATAAAATATCCTGAAGATCTCCAATAGCCTTCGCTCCCATGCTTCGAAAGCTCTGAATGCTATTAAGACGCTCGTCGATTGCTTCCTTGCTCAGGAGCGGCGAGATCATCCATGATTTAAGTTTTTTAGACGCAGCCGCGGTGGAACAACGGTCGATCAATTCGTACAAGCTTACCGATCCTCGCCTTTGGCCTTCAATAAGCTCGAGGTTACGCACCGCGTTAGCATCGAGCCGCATGGTGCTCGAAGTCGTGATCCTATTGATATTCGTAATATGCGCTAAATCCGTCTTTTGCGTCTGGGCCAGGTAATTGAGAAGCCCGTATACGGCTGAGGAGTCGAGACTTTCCGCTTCCTTCGCGATATCTCCGGTCACCGATGTATCGCGATCGAGCAATGCGAACGTTTTCTCATCGATGTAATTGAATACCGGGGAGAGCTTCGGGAGGTAATTCTTGCTGAAAAAGTCGTGAGCAGCCAGGCTTTTCGGCAAAATTATTTCTTTAGGCGCGAGCAGCAGGATATTGTTCTCGAAATCCTTCTGATTATCGAATGAAACGACATTCACCGTCCCCTGGATAATATCGACAAAGGCGAACTCAAACTTGCCTGCCATCGAGACAAGGTAGTTGTTCCGCTTGATATCTTTTTCGAGGGTATTGGTTCCTGGAGTGACAATCTTGACTATCCCCCGCTTCACGACACCTTTCGCTTCTTTCGGATCTTCGAGCTGCTCGACGATGACCACTTTCTGGTTATCGTCGACCAGCTTTCCCAGGTAGTTGTCGAGGGCATGGAACGGAATGCCGGCCATCGGAACTTTTCGTTCCCGATCCCGCGCGGTAAGCGTGATTCCCAAAATTTGCGATGCTCTCCTGGCATCCTCGTAAAATGTTTCGTAGAAGTCCCCCATCCTGAAAAGTACGATATGGTCGGGATAATCAGCCTTAACTTCGTTGAATTGTTGCATTGCGGGAGTCACGCAACATTATAGAAAAAAAGACGCCCTATCAGAAATCGTTGACATGCTGCTGATTGAGCATCAGGATCGATACGGTTCCGGGATTGTCTTTGCTGTCGAGATAATTGCCTGATACGAAATACGCCGGTACCATATAGTATCGCGCATCGGTTGGGCTGTAGTATGCGTAGTATACTTCCTTGTACGATTGGAGATTGATTTTGACCGGATATACGGCGACGGCTTCTTCACCGCCAACGGTAAGTTGGGCAGGAAGGCTCTCAGGTTTCGTGCTGGAATAGTAGTACGTTGAAGCAATTTGTTCAGTGTCAATCTTCTCGATGCTCTTGAGCTTTCCGCCATTCGCCAAATCTTTCGGCAGAATGTAGAAACCTGCATCGATTATTTTTCCGTTTTTCATGGTGACGAATCCTGCAGATTCGGACGTTTTATCCATGTACAAATCGGCATCGTTAAACTTTATTTTGAACGATGTCGTTACGGTTGATTCTCTAGTTTGCTTATTGGCGACAACTGCGTTATATGCATCAATGCCGAAAAAGTCGATCAAATACTTGTAGGCATTTTCCGGCTGTACGGTATCGCTGTTGATGCCGTACTCGTAACTGAGCCGTATTCTTCCATCGCTTGCCGAAAACTTTATATAGTTCGTGCTCGCGTTTTTTGAATCTTTGAGCCAGTAGCCGTCGCCATTTACCTTCAATGCCTCATATCCGAGACCAAGTTTTTGAGCCGCCGTTCGACAAAAGTTGATCATGTTTGTCTGCTGGGAGAGCAGGAAATCGTTATCATGGGGTTTGTCGACCGTCAAGGAATTTTCCAAGAGGAGATCGTTCCCGATTCGCTGGCCTGGAGTAAATCCGCCGATGGATACGTACGAGTACGTCACTTTAACTTGAGGCTTCGAAAACATACGTATCCCGACAACAATCGCGATAGCCAATACGACACAAATCCCTATTGCCCAATATGTTCGTTTCATTATTATTTACAGCCTGCCTGATCATTTATCGTTCCGCACAGCGCCTCGATGTACGGGAAAGGATTCTTCCGGGTGCCGTTATCGGTAACTTCGGTATGGACATGTTCGCCCAACCAGCAAGGATACCCTCCATCTGAAGCGTCAGCGTAATGCCAATCCTGGTTTGTCGAAGTGTAGGTACGGCCGATAAATTTCCCCGGCTTCACGGTATCTCCCGACGATACTCCGGGCTGCATATGGTAGAAGGCAAACTTCTTATCCTTACCGGTTATGATAACTCCTTGTCCGCACTGGTCAATCGAGTTCTGGTTGGTATACAAGAACGAAACTGAGCCTTCGATCGGCGCATATACGTCGAATACCCCGTTATTCGTCGACTTTGCGATTGCGTAATCGTTCGCCAGGTGATTGGTCGTATACGGCCGGGTACAATAGAGCGGTTTGGTAGAGAA
The DNA here is from genome assembly GCA_964626735.1 of uncultured Candidatus Saccharibacteria bacterium. Taxonomy (GTDB): domain Bacteria; phylum Patescibacteriota; class Dojkabacteria; order JAOAGR01; family JAOAGR01; genus CAZVIJ01. The sequence goes on along the minus strand of CAZVIJ010000001.1, from coordinate 51,937 downwards.
AGGACACGAATTGTTTGAGTCTGGTCCGGTTACGTTACCTGATCCCGATCCGTTCCCCGAGCCATTGCCGTTGCCGTTACTGCTACCGGTACCTGCCTGGAAGTATGGGCTGGCACACGAAATTTGGAAGAAGACGGAATTCTGGTCGTATGTGGGAGCAAAACATATCGTTGAACAGTCGATATCCAAATTGAACGTCTCTTTTTGTGAACCTTGCGATCGTTCTATGGTAAGCTGCCCGCAGAAATCGACGTGTATCCTGTCGGGCCAGTTCGCCGGATCGATGGATTTTGAGAACGCGACTTCAACCTGCATATTTTCGGCCGTAAGCGATGCGCATGGTTTCGTGTCTTGACAGAATGCAGCTCCCCAACTGACCTTGTTCGTTGCTTCCTCGCGTTTCGGGATAGCCGAGGTGGTCGTTCCCTTGGGAGTAACCAAGTTCATATTGTATTTGTAGTCTCCGGGATATGCGAACGATTGGCCGGCAGGCGTTTTCTTCGGATCCGAATTGTTGGGAATATCGAACTGGGTATAGACGTTCATATCCATGACCTTATCGACGACGCCGATTTCGGTATTGTAATCCTGCGGACTCTTAAGCATATACCCGTACGTGACCCGAATGAGGTTGATATTGCCAGTTGCGTCGAGTTCGAGTGTAGGCCTGAACGTAGGCTTTGAAGTCTGGCCGGCGGTATCGATGGAAACTTTTGCGGCGGTAAGCGGATCGACCGGCGTGTCGTTTAATGGAGTGCCTCCGGTATGGCCGAAATACTGGAGATAATTGCGAGCCACGCCGCTCGTGTTCTTAGCCGAAATAGTCCTGTTGGTCGCATCCATAATGCCAGCGATGCCGAAGACAATCATATAGCATGCGATGCAGAGGAAAATAAGCAGTAGTATAACGATTATTATGCCCCACCAGCTGTTGAGGAACGAGAATATGCCGGTGAACCGCCGAGCGACAGAAACGGTACCGCGAACGTTCGCTCCACCCTTTCCACCGCCTCCTTGTCCGTTCTCATCACCTTCCTGCTGATCGTCATCTTCATTCTCTTCCTCCTTGAGCTTTGCTTGCCTTTCTTCCTCGATTTGGCGAACACGTTCGTCGTAGGCCTGTTGGCGTGCCACCTCCGCAAAGTAAGCCGGAGTACCGATTACCGGGAAGCGATTCAGGTCAGGTCGTGCGCCGAGCGCTTGTCGCTTTGCGTCAGCATCAGCATTGATCTGGTCCCGTACGGACTGCTGCTCTTTCGGGTCAGGGACGGGACGTGCGACTCCATCAGCTCCCACATACATAAGTTGCGGCTTATCCCCGACTCTCGGTGCTACTTGAGCCCCCTGGACTTGCTGCCCCTGCTGGGCTGCGAGCGCTCGTATTTGCGCAGCTCGCTGTTGTTGCATTTGCTGCTGCTGAGCTTGCCTGTTCCTTGGGTCTTGACGAGATCGATCTTCGTCTTCTTCGTCATCGCCGCCATCATCTTCGCCGCCTCCTCCGAACATATTGCTTTCGGCTAACCGGTCCGCTGCCATTTCAGACATCAATCGCCGCTTCCGTCTACGTCGTTTTCGTTTCTGCTCTTCTTCCTCTTTCTTTTCGAGCTCGGTCTTGATATCGCGAATGCGGTCAATTTGCTTCTTTAGTTCGAGAGGTGCTTTTTCCGGGTTGATAGCAATCGGCTTAGCGGTTCTTCGGTACTCTATATCACGAGGACCGATAAGAACTCCCTTGTCGTACGCTGCCAGAATTTCTTCAATAGTATCCTTAGGGGTTAACGCAGTTACCTGATCGAGTCCCTTCGTAGTGAGGAATGGGTCGTCAGATTTACCATTCGACATCGGTTCCGCTTCGGTTTGTCGTCTCGTTGAAGGAGCAGGAGCCACATAGTCGTTTAACCCCGCGGCAGCACCCGCAACCAATTCGCCGTTCCCGTTAATGCCCGAACGCATTTCCTTAAGAAGTTCTTCGGCTGATTTGATTTTCTCTTTCTCCAACTTTTCTGCCTTCTGAGCATCCTTCTTGGCTTGATCTTCCTCTTTTCTCTGTTGGAGTACGAGTGCTTGCTGTTCAGCCCGTAATTTCTTGAGTTCCTCTATAGCTTCCTTCTTCTGCTTTTCCTTGAGAGCCTGCTCTTTCTTCCTTTTGCGTTCTGCCTCTTGCGCTTTTTTAAGTGACTCCCGTTCGAAAGCAGAGATAATTTTCGGGAGTGTCTTTACCTTAATGTCGTCTTGATCGAATTGCTCAAGCACGATATGCGCGACATCGGTCATTCCAAACAACGCCTTGAAGAATGAATCATTTGATCCACCATTGCCTTGTTGAGGCGGCTGTGCGTTTTGGAAATCCATCTTTCGATTATAGTTCGTCGATCGCCGAAATTTCAATAAAGGTTCTCAGCTCTCGTGCGAATCCCTGAATTTGTGCTGCAGCGCCATTTACTGCGCCGACTAAGCCGCCGATCGCTTCACCGAACGAGTTCATCTTCGACGTCAAATCCTTGAACTGGAATGCCATGCTGTTGCTTACGGTCGTAGCCGCTATCGCCCTCGCGTCTGCCGGGTTTACGCCCTGCGCTACGAGGTTGGATTCCAACTGCGAAGAATTTTTCGAATAGTCGGCTGCCATTTTCTGGAAGTTCGCAGGTGAATTGTCGGCCATCCTTTTATAGACGTCGTTTATCGACCCCATAACGGGGAGCTTCGTGTTGACAGCCCTCTTGAGAACACCGAGACCGAGCGGAACGGATGCGCCGAGCGTGAAGGCTCCGATGCCGAGGAACGGCTTCAAGCCAGCTCCGAACGATCTGCCGATGCCCTGTAGCGATGAAAGTTCCTTTACACCGGTAAGCTCTACCAAAAGCTTAGGCGTTCTGGAAGCCAAAACTAGGAATGCGATGGCCATAAACGTCCTAATAAGGGTGTCGGTAGTCTGGATCTGGAGCAGACGATTTCCGTAGTTTCCGAACGGAGCCGGTACGAAGGTGAACGGCGTCGGGAACAAATTCGACCTACAGTTTCGTTTACCGTCCTTGCTGTACGCAGACGGCGTGGTGTCGAAAATATTCTGGTTTATGAGGTTTCGATACCTGAAGTTTGCCGGGTCATCTCGAGCAGGATCTCCGATACCCAAGAAGTGGGTTATTGCGCTGTCAGCCCCCCAACGATTGATGATACCGCCTTCGGTATATTCGGGATCGTTATTGCTGTAGACGCACAAGACAGTCTTCGAGACTTCCTGAGTACCGCCGGTCTTGTTATTGGGGCGGATGAAAATATTCGCGCACGCTGCGCCGAGCAGGATGAAGAAGAACGTGACCGGATACACCGCGCAATAGGTAGCGATAAGCATGAACGTGTTCTTGATCTCGTCGTAGCCTTTATTGAGGCCTCGAAGCATCATGATGGGGCCGAACGCGACATAGAGATTGACGCGGACGAAAGCGTCGAGGAGGTTGATGAATATTTTCATGTTGATGAAGAAGATCGTAAACGAGAGTACGGCATCGAAGACTTCCTTGCTTCCCAAAAGGCTGGAGATAACCATGTTCGCGAACGTGGATACGAAACCGCCCATCATGCCGAGGAACTCTCCGGCGACGCCGGCTCCCGGACCGGGAGTTGGCACAACGTTCCGACCTAATGCCCCCGCTGTCTGGTTTACGGCTGGGTAGAATCCGGCGAAGACGTTCTGGATGACGTTATTCAAGCCGTCGGTGATTCCGACGAACTCAAACGTATTGATAAGCATGGACACGTTGAGATCGCCTCCGGGCTGCAAACGCTCGAGTATGACCTTCGCGTTTATGTACGGCTCCATGATAGAGGCTACTATTTGGTTGCCGTAATTAACGACCAAATCGTAGATGACTGCGGCGATTTCATAGAAGAACGTAACGAGCACAAGCGTTACCCCGGCGTTCATGATGAGATTGACTAGCGAGAGTTTCTGCTCGCCGCTCCCGAGCGCTCCGAGCAAGATCGATAGCGAGCTGGTTATGAGGATGATGATGATAATGCCGTAGGCTATGTTCCTGAACATTTGAGAAAGCAGGAAGACTGGAGCCAACACTTCCCTACCCGATGTCGGGCTGGCTGCGAGCGTACGACCGGTAGCGCGGCTGGCGTAATACTGCACAACCTCGTTGGGCGATGCGGCCGGAGTTTTGTAGAGATTTGCCGATGCGTTGGTAATTCTGCCCATCGCGCCAAGATCGTACATTACGAATGGTGAATTCGGATCCTGGGCGTAGTTCTGGACATTGTGGTATCCGGTAGCGTTTCCGCCTGCTGCAGTAGCAGTCGATCCACCCGATGGGCTTGCTGAGAAGTAATTGCAGGCATTTGACGATCCTAACGGGTAGTAGCGGTCGGTGACGTATCCCTTGCCCCACACCGGAATGTTCGCGAAATAGTTCGGAATTGTCGAAAGGACCTCGTTGCAGGTGCCGTCCTCAACCGCGGCATGCGCCGGTTTCGAGATCATCTGGGCGAAGAAAACGACGGTCATGAAGATCATGAACATCATGAGAGCCCTGAAGAAGAACTTGAGTTCCGAAAACTTTGGTGCGAATACGCGGACGATCCATGCGAACCGTTTAAGGTTTACGTTAAATTTTGTTGGCAATTGTAGTTTCATAGATTAACCACCGGTGAATAACCTCAGCACTCCACCTCCGAGATTCCCCAAATCGAGGATCTGCAGGCCAAGTATGCTGATAATCGTAAGACTCAAATAGAGGCCGATCAATGCTGATAGCGCAGTGACCATCTTCTTCCTCTTCTCGGTAACGGATTCGGGATTCGCGGAAGAAGCGATGATGCCGATGAGATTTATGAGGATAACTAGTACCGTTACCAGCGTTGCGATGGCTACACCGATTCTAAGAACGAACGCGACGAGACCATTGATGGAGTTCGGAAGACATCCGAAGAACGTTTCTGTTCCGTTTACCGGCTTTCCGAAAAGATCGCGGGACACGAGAATAGGGTTTTCGCACGTACCGCCGGGACTTGCCGTACCTTGGTAATTTTGGCTGATGGCGTTGAAATACCCGGGATAATACCAATACGCTACTTTGCCCTTAATGCCGCGGCATACAGAACCGACTGGAACGAACTTCTGGATGCTGTTGAGGCTAAACTCGTCGGTCGCATACGGAGGAAGCGATTGCTTAACGCTGTCAGGTATTGATCCCCCGGTACAATTGAGCCCCGAGGCTTCGCAAAATCGTTGGGTATAGTACTTGTCGTAGCCGAGCTTCTCGAGATAGTATGCCGACTGGAATTTGGTATATCCTGCATCGGAATTTGTTAAGGGCTTGTCGGAAATATCGAAGCATTCGTATTCTCCCCCGAGGACATTCCCGAGGCCTTGATTGATCCAGTCGGAGATCTCCTTATCGGTTGTGGAGCTTGGATTGTTGAAACCCTGTTGAGCGCCGTTCGCGCCCTGTTGTGCAGCTTGACCGAGACTATCGCGAAGCGTCGTGCCGCTGTTCCATCCGTTCGCAACTCCTTCGCCGGTTCTGACGATCGCTGTTCCGAATCCGTATACCGTTCCTTTCGAAAGCCTGCATTGGTCTACGTTGCATCTGCAGTTTACGTCGGGATCGAATTTGATCGTGCCTTTTTTATTGTCTGGAGCATTTAGGTTGTTGATTCCGGTGTCGCACGGATGGGTACCGGCAGAAACTGCAGCGTTCGCGGGGTAAGCGGTAGCGAGTCCTAAAATTGTTGATGCGAATATGATAAGTGAGAGCAATGCCTTTGATAAAAATCTCGATCTTGTGGCGTGTTTCTGCATAAATTAGGACTTATCAAATTATGAGCAATGTGGTATATAATACCATAAGAAATTTTTTAATCATAATACTGCATGCAAACAAACACAAGTAGTCTACGCGGCAAGATAGCCAAATTCTTCATAGCCTTCGCTTTCGTGTTTAGTTACTTTTCTATCGTTCCCCTCGTTCATGCAGATTGCGACCGGTACGGAGCTACCGATACCTGCGCTTCGCAAGCCGACATCAACGCCATCGTGCAGTCGCGTTGCCCCCAAGCGGTCCTGCAGAATGCAATACACCTCGGAGAAGACAACTCCTATTTCGTTGAGGGAGAAGGCACCTATATCGTGGGCAAGGATGAAACGACCGGGCAATATATTACGCTCAAATGCAATCAATTGAGCGATCTCGAAACGTTTGCGCTTAAGGCTGTCGTCATACTTACCTCTATCGTTGGGCTGGTCCTTATGTTTTCCGTCGGGAAATCAGCAATCCTCATCATGCTTGCGTTCGGAGATGCTGAAAAGCTTCAGGCGCAGATCAAATCAATTATCACCGCGCTGGTTGCCACAGTCGGCGTTTTCATAGGGTACCTCGTACTCGTCTTCGTTCTCGTCGGTTTCTTCGGCGTCGGCACTTCCAAAAACCACGAATGGAACGTCATCTGTCAGAATCGGATTATGTTCAACCTTACCTTCAGCGACAGCAATGTTGTCGAACCCGGAAGGTTCAACCAGTACAACCCGAATTCCAGCGCGTTTAACTGCTCCTAAGTCATGAAATTCCCCGACGTAAAGCCGAAGGTCTACAAGAAATCCCTGTACATCGGCAAAAAGCGAATATTCAAGTTCACCAAGGAATACACCTATAAGGCTCTATTCAAAGCGGTTTGGATACTCATGTTTTTGCTTATCATCTTAACCATGATCTTAGGCGGAATCGGCATGATGATGAATCAGGGAACAACCAATACGGGACGGTCGATTCCGATAAACTTCCTAAACAATAATTCAAAAGTAGAAGTGAAATGATACTAGACGGAAAGAAAGCAGCAGAATCGCTTTTCGATAAGCTACAGGAACAGATACGTTCGTTACCGTCCATCCCGGTGCTTGCGGCGGTCCAGGTCGGAGACAATCCCGCTTCATCGATGTATATCCGCATCAAGCAGAAGAAGCTCAACGAGCTCGGCTTGGGCTTCGAACATATTCAGCTTCCGGAAAACTCTCGGTCCGAGGATATCGAGTCTGCTATACAGAAGCTTAATGCGCGACCAGAAATTCGAGGCATCCTACTGCAGCTCCCGCTCCCCCACCATCTCGATACCAGGATGCTGCTCGATACGATTGATCCTAAAAAAGATATCGACTGTCTTACCTCGACGAATCTCGGCACCTTTTTCACGGGCAGCTATGATGTTATGCCCGCAACGCCGTTGGGAGTCGTTAGGCTTCTCGAATATTACGAGATACCAATTGAAGGGAAACGTATCGCAGTTCTCGGGCGCAGCAACTTGGTGGGTAAACCGCTCTCAATCGCGCTCCTCCACAAAAGCGCAACCGTCACCATGTGCCACTCGAAGACTCAAAATCTGCATGACATAACGCAAGCGTCAGATATCGTAATTTCGGCGATGGGGCAACCTGAATTCCTCGACTCTTCTTATTTCAAGCAGGGTCACATCATTATCGATGTCGGTACATCGAAAGGGGCAAGCGGTAAAATTGTCGGCGATGTCGCCTTCGACGCGGTTAAAGATTTAGTTGCCGGGATAACGCCTGTTCCGGGTGGTGTCGGCCCCATGACTATTTACGGGCTCATAGAGAATTTCGTTACGCTTTCATCGGGGATCTAAACCCCCCATTTGGATTTGAAGTATTCCTGGTCCTTTTTCTCGTTCTCAGACGGATACACTTTTCTCGTACTCGATTCGAAGTGGTAGAGCTTCACGTAGGGTATGAATAGCGTGCGATACCCTTTGCTCGATAGCGAAAAACACAAATCGTCATCTTGCCAGATGGTGATGTACTTTTCGTCGAAACCTCCGACATCGAAATACTTCTTCTTCTCAACGAAAACGCATGCTGCCGTAACTGCGGGCGGACTGCTGATCAGGTTGAGATGTGAAG
>CAZVIJ010000001.1:40019-44012 GCA_964626735.1 uncultured Candidatus Saccharibacteria bacterium | reverse complement strand
TACGTCAGAATATGAGACATAACGTTTAGCTCCCTATTTATATCTTTGCCGGCGTGCTGGATCGTGTTGTTTTTAAACAACAGCTTTACCCCAACGGCTCCAACATCGGGCTGAACGGCGAAGCTTCCTGAAGTTTGCAGCCATTCTGCGGTTATCACTTCGGTATCGTTGTTCAGAAAGCAGAATACATCGCCTTTGGCCGCTTTCGCACCGATATTGTTCATGAGGGAGTAGTTGAATATCCCTTCGTAACGGATGACTTTATGGGGAAGCGTATTGAGGTACGATTTCGTTTCGTCGTTCGACTGGTGGTCGATGATTATAATCTCGTATTTCTTGTATGCGCTCCGTTCGATAGAGGCCAGGCAACGTTTCAGGTCTTCAACGCGGTCGCGCGTCGGGATGATAATCGAGACTTCCTTGTCGAACGGGAAGCGGTAGTCGCGTATCGTTCCCCTCGTCCGTATGACATCGACCTGGAAATGGTTCATGAAGAACTCGCAGAATAAATTTTTCCCCAAGATTTTCTTGGCGGATGCATTGAAACCGATCGCTGCAGGAAGCACGATGAAATCGTTGGTGAAAATCCTCGAAAGCTCGTTTTTCTTCAGCCTTCTTACGCTGATGAGGGGATAATAGGCTTTGAATTCGTTGAGATTATCGTAGAAATTTATCTTTTTCCTGTTTACGAAAAACCGCTTGAGATTTTTCCGGTAGTATATGAAATCGAGACAGTAGTTTTTTGAAGTATTCAGTTCTATTCCGTCGAGCTGTCTAGCCAGTCGATTGAATTTTGCCACGCCATATACGAAAAGAAGAAACGGGCGCAAGTCGTCGAGCAGTATCAACTTTTTCAATATCGTTGTGAGCCGCTCGCCGTTATCGAACGAGATATATTGGGCTTTCGGCAAATAGTTCTTTATGATCGACTGCGTGTCTGCGGCATTGTTGCCCATGTCCACGAATAGGACATGCGGATTGGCGATATTTTCCTTGAGGCTGAATATCGATCGCGAGAGGTGTTGGGAGCTTACGTCGTTCAGAAGATAAACGATAGTGACTTGCGATAATTGCGGTTTCACGACGTCTTCGTTCTTTTTCCTTTTGAGCAGCTGTTCGATCCGTAAATTTTCCTGCTGCAGGGCAAGATAATATTTAAGCTTCGGTACGCGGCGGATCAAGTATCTCGATACTTTACCGGGCAGCGTAATGAACTTGCCGCTTTTGATAAGGTTGATGCCACTTTTTAGCTCGCGTTTCATGTAAGCATTCACATTATAGTAAATATTTCACAAATGTCGCTTTCAACTTTTTTACGTTACATTATAATTTCCACGTATGATCAATATTCTCCCCCAGGATGTCGTGAACCAGATTGCCGCTGGCGAGGTCGTTGAACGCCCCGCATCGGTCATAAAAGAGCTCGTCGAGAATAGCATCGATGCCGGCAGCAAGAACATCAAGGTTTACATCAAAGAGTTCGGAACGGAGAAAATTCAAATTGTCGATGATGGTTCGGGAATTGAGCGTGCCGATCTTGAACGAGTTTTTCTCAAACATGCGACTTCAAAGCTAGAAAAAATTCTCGATCTCAACACGCTTCATTCATACGGCTTCAGGGGAGAGGCGCTCGCCTCAATATCGTCCGTCTCTAAAATAGTCTTGCACACGAAACATGCGCATGACGAGATGGGTAGCGAGGTGATCTATCAGGACGGCAAGATTGTATCTATTCGTCCTTCATCGATCTCCCAAGGAACCGATATCTCGGTCCTCGATCTTTTTTCGAACGTACCGGCACGAAAAAAATTCCTCAAGGCTAAAGCGACGGAAAATAAGGCGCTGACCGATATATTCAATAAGTTCGCGCTTTCGAATCCTGATATAGCCTTTACCCTCGATATCGAAGGATCAACGAAACATTTTCCCGCAGAAGATTCGAAAGCTCGTGCTTCCCAAATCCTCAAGATCGATGCGTCAAACCTCATTCCCATTTTATACGATGGGCAGGTGCACGTTGAAGGTTTCGTGGTGCATCCCCGGTTCTTCCTCAAATCAAAAGCGAGCCAGTTTACGTTCGTGAACGGCAGGACCATAAACGACAGCGCCATATATAAAGGAGTGGTCGATGGCTACGATACCTTTCTTATGAAAAATCAATATCCGGGTTTTGTGGTCTTCATTACACTGGATCCTTCGAGGGTTGACGTCAATGTGCATCCCCGTAAGACAGAAGTTCGCTTCGATAATCCTTCAGATGTGTATAAATCGGTAAAGACGGCAGTCAATGTCAATCTGGTAAAAGCGCTTCGCGAAGAAACGCAAGCTAAACTTGCCTCGCTGCAGGAAAAGCCAGCGGAAGTAGCAGACACGAACGATCGTCCCCCTATCGAATCATCTTCAGATAATTCAGGCAATGACGTATCCGCACAAACGTTCAAGCTTGACGATTCCCCTTCCGTAAAACAATCCGATTTGGATGAGTTCGAAAGTTTCCTTCATGATGAGCCGGTTCGAGAGAAAACAAAAGATAGCATGTTCGATACGCTAGAAATTAAGGAACCTGAGACTGTTACCGAACAGGCCCTGCTCTTCAGCTCTGAAGTGATGAAAGAGCAAGAAACTCCGAAGATGTATTTGGATCTGGCAAACGCAACCCAGCTTCTGAATTCGTATATACTCACGGCGAATCAAACATCCGTACTCATTATCGACCAGCATGCTGCAAGCGAGCGCTACTATTACGAATATTACCTCAAGCAGTTGCGTTCGAAGAAAGTCACTTCAAAGCTGCTCTTGTTTCCCGAAATACTGACGCTCGGAGAGTACGAGCTGGCGGTACTTGACGACAACCGTGCCCTTTTTGAAGAAATGGGATTTATGTTTGAGCATTTCGGATCCAGCGACGTGAAGTTTACCCAAGTTCCCGAATTCGTGAAGATGGACAACTTCTCGAAAGTAATTGAGCGAATGCTAGAGGATCTTTCTGAACACCAGGAACTGTCGAATATTAAGGATACAATATTCCACGAAATTGCCGCGATTCTTGCCTGCCACACCGCCGTGCGGTTTGGGGATAAGCTTAACCACGACGAAATCGTAAAAATCCTCAAGAACTTGCTTACCTGCGAAGATCCGTATAACTGTCCACACGGACGGCCGGTGATTCAAGACTATTCGAGGTACGATATTGAAAAGAAATTCAAACGCTGCGGGTTATAGGAGTCTCCTCGATCAACCGAGTTTCTTGCATGGAGGAGAATCTGCCTTCTTCTGCAGATGCCAGTATTGGGAAATCGTCCCGTCATTGTGGTAGACGACCGCTCCGTATGCGGGGTCGACCGAGAATAAATCGCAGTAGTACTGTATTTTACCGGCTTTTATTGCCCGTACCGGGTTGCCGTATGCTGAAGCGAGATCGATTGCGCCGCCATCATGATACCCTTGCGATTTGACCATAGGAGACATCGGCATATACGCGAATTCCCCGGCGCCGCCGAATAGGAATTGCTCGGGATAGACTTTCTTTCCGCCTTTCCAATATTCGAAGTGGAGGTGGGAGCCCTTCGTTGGATAGTTGATCGGATCGTAATAGTACCAGTTCGAGCCCAAAAACCCGCAGTAGTTGTTTTGGGGCAATTGAGCCTTCTGTTCAGAGCTGACCCAGTCGCAGCTCAAGCCGGTTCGTCCTTGGAACCCGATTACCTGACCTGCTGCTACCGGCGAACCTGATGGCGGTGCGGAATACAACGAGTTGATCAATTGCTGTAGCTTCTGCTGGTAGTTGACGATATCCTTCGCGAGCTGCTGGTCCTTTTCCGACAGGTTGCTCTGCAGCGCCTTCGACTGCTCGATAAGGGCAAGCTTGTTTTTCTTCTGGTATTCGAGACCCTGTTTCTGGATATTGAGGTTGTTCGTCTGGGCAACCTTTTGGGTTTGGGCGTCTGCCGTCTGCTTCGCCTTCGCATCGATTTCGTCGCGCTTCGCCTGTAC
>CAZVIJ010000001.1:38130-40009 GCA_964626735.1 uncultured Candidatus Saccharibacteria bacterium | reverse complement strand
CCACTTGACGCACGCAACCACGTCTGCCTCACTCTCGCATAATGCGATTGCCTCTGGCACTTCCGACAGGTAGGCCAGCGCGTACTGCGTATTGAGACGCGCAAAGTCGATGTCGTCGCGCTTCGCCTGTACTTCCTGCTCGATGCGTTTCGTTTCCTCGATATCGGCCTTGACGATCTTGATTACCGTCTTCTGCTTTTCTTCATTGACGACGGAATCCTCGAAGCTCGAGTTCTTTTCGAGGAAGGTAGGAGTGTCGAGCGCCATCTTGTACAGTAGGTTCATGGAAGCCTGGAGCTCTTTATCGAGATTATCTTTTTTTGCCTGAAGATCGCGAAGCTGCGATTCGGCTCGTCGTTGCTCGTCTTGCAAAAGATTAACCTGGAGAGTGAGCTGGTCGATATCGAGTTGCAGAGCCTGGACTTGCAGTTCGTTCTTGCCGATGACGCTATCGATATACTGGGCATCGCCCTTGAGCTTGCCTTGGTTTTTCGATTCGTTCGCGATCTGGTTTACGACTTGCGCTTTTTGGTTTTTGATATCCTCAAGCTTCTTCTTTGTTTCCTCAAGCTGCTTATTCAATTCGTCGATTTCGGATTGGGATTTGTTTTCCGCGTGGGTGACGGTCACGGGCTTAACCATCGTGTTGAGCCCAAACGAAAATACCGTAAACAAAGCAATGAGTGAGAGTTTGCTGATCGCGGTTAAAAGGTTGAGTTGCTTGAGCAGTCGTTTCATGATCAAAACCTCTTATCAAGTGAGTATATCATTTCTTGACGTACCGGATAATAGCAAGGAAAGAGCTTATTGCACCGACGATTCCACCGACGGCACACGTTAGGAGAATGAATTTGACGAGCAGTTCCGGTGTCAGATTCGGCCACTGTATTTCCGAGAAGAACAAATTCAAACGCGGTATCAACCCTTGCGATTTCTGGATAATCATGTTCTTGAAAAAGAATATGATGCTGGTCGAGAGCAATCCTCCCAATACGCCGTAGATAATGCCGTCGACGACGAAAGGAAGCCGTATGAACCAGCCTTCGGCACCGACGAGATTCATGATTTCCAGCTCGCGCCGATGGTATTGGATCGCAAGCTTGATGGTGATGAAGATGAGAACCGACGAGATGACGAAAAGGAACAACGTTATCGCTATTCCGGACGTGCGTAATAGATTGCTCGCATCGCGGATGACCTCTGCCTGGTCGCTATTGAACCGGTACCAGCCGACCTTATCGATATTCCTGCGGTCGACGATGTTTTCCATGAAGTTCTTGTTCTGCTGGAGCACGTCGATGAGCTTCGAGAGGTCGCCTTGGGAATTTCCGTAGATGAACGTGACGACCGGTAGTATAGTTTTGTTCTGGTCGTTGATTGTACCTTCGAGATCGGGGTATTTCTTGGACAGGTCGTCTTTCGAGAATTCGATTTCGTTGATGGTCATATTCCTCGCCAGGCCGGTTCCGTTCACGATATCGGTAAACTGCTGCGCCTGGTCTTTCGTCAGGTCGCCGCGCAGGAATACGGTTAATGCCGGCTTTGAGTCGATATACTGGACTAGGCGAATAGAGCCGTAAAAGGCAAGCCCTACAATCGAGACGATAAAAAAAGAAAGCGTCATGACGACGATCGAAGCGAAGCTCAGGCCGAAATTCCTGAACATATATTGGAATGCTGTTTTAAATGCTCTGAGTATTTTTACCATAGGACTTTATTTATGATAGCCTCCAACCCTGTCTTTCGTAATCTTTCCACCTTCAAAGCCGATAACGCGCTTGTTGAGCGAGTCGACGACTTCATTATCGTGCGTCGCGACGATAACCGTTGTCCCCCAATTGTTAATTTTATTGAGAAGCTGAATGATATCCCACGCGTT
>CAZVIJ010000001.1:0-38120 GCA_964626735.1 uncultured Candidatus Saccharibacteria bacterium | reverse complement strand
TCCTATCCAGGTTACCTGTCGGCTCGTCCGCGATGAGAACCTTCGGTTCGGTTACGATGGCGCGTGCGATTGCGACGCGTTGCTGCTCGCCTCCCGATAGCATTTCGGGGAATACGTGCTTCTTGTCGACGAGTCCGACGAGATCGAGTACGTAATCGACTGCCTCGCGAATCTCCTTGCTCGATTTGCTGCCGACTTCCAAGACGAATGCGACGTTCTCCCAGACAGTCTTGCTGTTGAGAAGCTTGAAATCCTGGAAAACGATGCCGAGTTCTCGTCGGTACCGTGCAAGCTTCCCTCCCCGCAGCTTATTTACCTTCTTGTCCTCGAACTTGATGAGTCCGGAGGAAGGGTTTTCCTGTTTGATGATCAAGCGGATGGCAGTGGATTTGCCGGCGCCTGAAGGTCCGACAAGGAAGACAAACTCGCCTTCTTCGATCTCGAACGAAACATCATCGAGGGCCAATTTGCCGCCCTGGCTGCTATGATATTTTTTTGTAACATTTTCGAAACTGAGCACTGCTTGTTTTTGGTTTATTCACGTATAAAATACCAAAATCGTCTTCGTTTAACAATGAAAATCACTGTACGGCGAGTATTTTTATGACGATCCTGTTCGTATCGGTCGGGACTTTCCAGAACATCTTCGGCAACCCCTTCGGCTCGAAATCGGTAGTGTACGAATCGACATGCTCGATAGTCGCGAATTGCTGGTCGATCTTCGTATACGGTTTCCCGGCGAGTTTGTTCTTGATTTCACCGATGTTGAAATCGGGACGCGCGATCGTCTCGAGCGATACCTTAACCTCGATTTTTTCCTTGCTCTGGCTAACGATCGTTGAGGAGGCCTTCATGAAGTTCTCGTCGAGGTAGTACCCTTTTGGAGTAGATTCGTCTTTCATGTGGTTAAGGATGTCGTCTATCTGCGATTTCTGGAACGCATCGACAACGCCTTTCGCCGAAACCGTCACGTTCACGATGGATGCTTCTGCCCCCTCGGCGACGTCGGGCGTGCTCGCTGTCTTCTCGATAGCGATTGAGCTTTCGGCGAGGGTATACGTCGTATTGTACGACGTGTCGTTTTTGAGCTTGTCGACGATCCTGGTTTTGAGGTCCTTGAGCGCGCCTTCCTCGGCTTTCGCGATATCCTCCTTGCTGACAATCTTTACCATAACTTTCAGCGTGCCTCCCGCTATCGGCTTTACGTTCGATGCGAGAATTTCCGCCTGCGGGTCGAAGTTGCCTACCTTGAACCTGCCTGCGCCCGCGGAGACGTTATAGTTCTCTCCGAAATCTCCCGCCAAGATGCGGACATCCTCCGATGAACCCGGCCCGAGGTTAAGATCTCCATCGGTAATGTACTTGAGCGAGTTGCAGACATTAGAGATGCAGGTGAGAACTGTTCCTTTCGGGACAACCCGTATATCGGTAGTTGGATTGAAGATGGAAACGCTTCCCGTTGCCTGGCCGCCCGTTGCCTTCTGCCCCGTCGTATCGGCATACGCCGTTGTCGATTCTTCAGCGGAAAGCTTGGTCGTTTGCAGCTGCCCGTCTGTTGAAGAAACGGTCTTCGCGACAGAGATCGGAATATATTTGTACTTGATTGTCGCCGAGAAAAGGCTCGTTTGCTTGTAGAACCACCAATACGATCCGTATCCGCCGGCGATGAGTATGATCAAGATCGGAAGCATCAAGTATTGGAATTTCTTGGAGCGAAGCAATTCCGGCGAAACGAGATATTTGAGGAACTTCACAATAATGCCGACGACAGCAGCAAGCTTCGAGCCGGTATTGGAGGACTTGCTTTGTTTGCTCGATACCGGGGTGGATTTCGATGCAAAACGACTTGCATTCTGCTTGGTGATTTTTCTCTCTTTCGGCTGGGACGATGAGAAGTCCGATGTGAATGAAGTCGACCTTCCGGCAGGTTTTGAAGTTCTTGCTCCTTGCCTTGTCCTGAAATCTTTGTCCATTTCCTTTTTTATCGATCGTTTGGAAATATTTTTCTTAAGGTTTCCGAGCACTTCCCCGCCCCGAGCGAGTAGGGATTTCGTAACGATGTTGAGCGTCGGGACCGAAGTTCGGCCGACTCTCGCATTAGAAAAATTTACTTTTTTTTTTCAGACTTTCCTCCGATGTCTTTTCCGACGTTGAACGACAGATTGGAGATGCCGGAGCTCCTCGGCGCGACTTTCCTTATCCTGAAGCCGTTATCTACCACCGGTTCCGGCTCGTAGGTCTCCTCGAGCTTCGAAGGTTCGGGAGCTTCGATATTCTCTACCTCGTAGTCTTCTTCGATTTTTTGGATTGTATCGGCATCGATCGCTTCGGCAACGGGAGCATCCGCTTCTTCCTCTATTTCTGTAGTATCGTTTACGTCGATATCGATCTGTATTTGCGGCGTAGCGGCTTGTTCCTCCTGTTCGTCTTGTTTCTCGTCGGTAACCGGATCATCCTCCAAGTCTTCAACGATCGCTTCCAGCTCTTCATTTGCCTTTTCGTCGTCTATTTCTTCTTTATCGATATCCTGTGGAACTAAGTCCTTGAGTTTCGGAGCTGCATGCGACTCTATCTTTTTCTCTTCCGGAAGTTTATCGGGAATGTAGTACGGCCTGACACCTTTCTTGATAACTTCGAATTTGGCCTTTTGAATTTTTTCCCAAATGATTTCATTAATTTCGCCGACGCGAGCGACGACAAACAGCCCGGCATTTCGGGCAAGTTCTGCTCCTTCGCTATCGAGCGTAACGAGTACGAGCAGCTTGCCTGATTTATCGACGACCCGCTTGATAAGCTTCAAGCCGGTAATCGAGGATAGCACGGAAGCGCGGTCTGGGATGACGAGCGATACGCGCTCGGTCTTGGCGCTCAAAATTTTTTCGAGGATGAATGTAATTTCGTTGTCAGTATCAATAAAGATCTTTGCGCTATCCATAATGGTTTAATTATCTAGAATTTCCAGGGCAAACCTCGCGATGCTCGCGGGAGTCACGTCATCCACTGATTTTAGTAGATGCTGATTATCAATAATACCCTCGAGGTCTTTCGGGTATAGGTAATTTATTTTCGGCGATCGATTGAACGGTAGCTCTTTCGTCCACGGGAATTCGATGAGCGAGTCCTTCATTTCAGGAAGCAGCGAGCCGCCTCCGCACAAATAGATGCTATGCGGGAATCCCGAAACGACATCAAGGAATTCTTCTAAGCCGATAGAAACGGCATACGCCCAAATTGGCACGTCTTTCGAAATCGAGTCGCGTACTTCCGAAATCCTATTCACCGCGAGTTCTTCATTCGAATACTTGAGCTTGAACTCTTCAGCTTCGTTTAGCGTAAGTTTCAGGTCCGAGGCGACTCGCTTGGTAAAGACGCGGCCGCCGAATGCGATCATGTGCGTACCGAGAACGACGCCGTTTTGGATTACGGCAATATCGGTTGTACCTCCGCCGACATCGATGATGATGCTCGAATAGTTGCTCTCATGGGAACCGGCAATAGATCGGGATACCGCAAACGGTTGGGGTATAATGCCGAGAAGCTTAACCCCTATCGAATCGGTTATGTTTTTCAGGTAGTTGATATGGAGTACCGGCGCGAACGTAAAGTAGATTTTGATTTTCGCTTCGCTACCCGTCATTCCAATCGGATCCTCGACCCTGAAGCCGTCGATCTCCGCTTCGACGACGACGTGGTTCAGCATTTCTATATTGGTCAGCTCGCCGGTCGTATCGCCGATATGGTTGAATACTAGGGTGCGAGCCTCTTTGTAGGCTTCTTCGGTAATCTTCTCGGCGACGAGATTCAATTCGTTATGGTCAATCGGCTTGCTCGTATTATTACGTTCATATTTCGCTTCGACCATCACGCCTTTCACCAGCTCGCCTGCGATACCCATGACAGCGCCGCCGAAATCCTTCGTTGCCAAAGCGCCCATCGATTCGTGGACCGTTTCAATTACCCTCCGTATGCTGGTAATCGTGCCGTTCTTCATGGCTGCGCTATGCTGACGGGACTTCACGTACTCTTCAATGACGACTTTATTGTCTTCTATGCCGAAGACGATCATTTTGAGAAATTCGGTACCGACATCAAGACAGAGGAATTTTTGCTCATCGAGGGTCTTGTTTTTTCTTAACGAAAGCATCTTGAATATACTGATATAAATTTATACTACTGTCAAACTTACTTGCATGCAGTCCATAGTCCTGCCTCTTTTTCTTGAGCTCGAAGTTCTGCCGCTTTGAATGCCGAATCGTATTTGGTGTTCGGCGGATACGAAACGGCCCTCGCATATCCTCCCTCGACGATCAGTTCGTTAACCGTGCTGTTTCCGTTGGACGCCAAATACACATACCTCAAAAGGCGATCGTACTTGTCGGTATTCGACCGATCGGTTTCGAGACGCACTTGCTTACCTTCGAGCAGCTTTTTGGCGTAGTCGCTCGCCTCTTTCCCGTAGCATTCCACCGGGGTCTCTGGTTTGACGCTCTCAGGCGCGTTGACGCCAATCAATCGAACCCGCTTTTCTGCGCCGCCGATTTTTACATCTATCGTATCGCCGTCGACGACCCGCACTACGCTACCCGATTCTTCGGGAGCGCCAGCGTGCGAGCTCGTGTCGTTCGTATAGCGGAAGTAATACGCACCGGCAAACAGCACTATAAGCAAAAGGCAGGTTACGACGAAATTACTATTCTTCGAGAAAAAACCGCCGATGCTCCAACCTCTCATAATTCTTGATTATAGGAAATCTGGGTGAAAAGACTATGATTTGGATAGTAAGTTCAATAATGCTTCGATCGACTCTTTATAGTTCGAGCATGCAACATAATTCGACGATTTTATTTTCGCTGCCAGCTTAAATGCCCCCGGCTTATCGGTGAATGCGACGACGTTTGTCTTCTTGACGGCGACGAGCGGAATTTTGGAAACTGCGCCGGTATAGTTTTCAAAAGACTTTTTCGAGAACGGAAGCCGCTTCCCCTCAATGTTTGAGAAATGCTTCGGGTGGAGGAACGAGAATGCCCCCGGCTTAAGCGCGACGGGATCGTAGATAATGATTTCGTTCAATAACGTCATAGACTGCATGAGCCGGTCTGCAGCCGTGTAAAACAATTCGAACGCAAGCGAGTCTAGTATGAGCGTCGATGCGTAATGCAGGTATTGCAGCGAGTGAATCAGTTTGCGCTGCTGCTCGTCGAACGGCTCGCGGATATCGATGAAGTAGTAGTGGATCTTGACTCCCTTCTCTACGATATCGTGGAAAACCATACGGGTGCTGATTTCCCGTTCGGAGACGAACGCAACGACATGGTTGCCAAAACCGTGTTCACCGATCTTTTGGAATTTCCGATCGACTTTCGAGACCATGACCGGCTGCATCGATTCTACGATGTGTTCCGCGATATCGTCGACTTCCGCCTCGGCATCGACGATGCTTAGAAGTTGTTTATCGGAATAGTACTTCTTTATGCTTTCGATCGTACGGTAGTAATTCTCTATCCTTGCGATGAGCGTTGGAACATCAGGATCTTTGGGGGTAGAGCCATGATGGAACCTCTCGAGATTTCGTTTGATCGCCGTGTCTTTGCTGACTTCAAGGAGAATGACTTTGACGACTTCAAATCCGGACTCCATAAGTTTCCTGAGCATACGATCCGCCTCCTCAACAGAACGGGTATTTTGCGTAAAAACGAATCCGTCCGAATATCTGCGATTTTGCAATTCGCGAAATATCACGTCCATGAAGATTTCGGTCGGTACAGGCTGGCTTTGCTTGAACGTGCGTGCTATTTCCTCGGACGCGTCGCCTTTTTCTTCAAGGACTCGGGAGAAAGTCTTGCCGGCGTCTAAATGCGGCAGGCGGAGCGTTCTGGCTAGGATTTCTGCCTGCGTATCCTTTCCGGAACCGGGAATTCCGATGATTACGTACACAGGCTTAAGACTCATGGCAGTTATATATGTATAGCAAAATCAAGGCTGATTTTAAATTAATCGGCTAGATCTTTATAAACTTCGATAATCCTATCGGCCACGATTTCCCAATCGTATTTTTCCTTGACTTGCTTCAATCCCCAATGCACCAAGGAGTTGGCAAGGTCGTGATCATGAAGGACGGTTAATATTTTTCTCGTCAAGTCGTCAGTATTCCGTAATTCGGCAATGCAGTACTTGGCCTGTTCCTCGAGTACCGTTCGGTATCCCGGGTTGTCGAATCCGACTACCGGAGTACCCGATGCCATCGCCTCGGTAAGGACCATTCCGAACGATTCGCTTCCGGTTGCCGGAGACACGAAAATATCGGACGTTACGAGCAAGCTTGCTTTTCGCTCTTCGCTGACTCTTCCTTCGAAGATAATATTTTCCTTATTCGGGAGTTTTTCGACGATCCGGTCAATCTCTTCACGCTCTTCTTTCGAGGATCCGCCGGCAACGATGAGTCTTACTTCGTTATCCAAACTACGCGTAATTTCCGGCCACGATTCGAGCAGGTACCGCAGCCCTTTCCGCTCATCGAACCTGCCGAGAAACAAAATATTCTTCTTCCCGTCCCGATACTCCTCGATTTTCTCGTTCGAAGGATTGAGCATCGCGACATCGACGCCGTTCGGCATTACGGTAACCGGCCTACCTGTCTTCAGGTAAGGCGCAGCAGATACTTTGGACGAGGCGAAGATATGGTCGAATTGCTTCATAAGAGCATTCACGAACGGTCTCGAAACGAGCTTAAAGGTATCGAGCACTAACGGGTTGAGAGCGTGTATCGTTGCCACCTTCCTCGCATCGTTTGAGGCCGCGATTATAATGCCGTAAAAAAAGAACGGAATCATCGGCTCATGCGTATGGATAATATCGAACTCTTCCGGCAGCTTCCCTTTGAATCGGGGCGGACGAGAGTAGTACGTCCTTGAGCCGTTCGTCAGGAGCTTGCCTCCGTGCATCTCGATGGTGGTGCCGAAGGTAATATGATCGGGATTATCGTATGTTTTCGACGGGGAAACCAGCTTAACGTAATACCCGCGTTTCTTGAGTATTGCGTAGAAATCTTTGATGTGGCGCTGCACTCCCCCTTCGCTGTCGAGCGGATATGGGCAGACGATGGCAATTTTCATGTTACCGTTTGTTTTTCTTGAAACGTTCCTGACGGATAAGCCTTTGGAGGAAAATAGCAAACCAGGTGTTCGAAGAATCGGTGGGGCCGCTTACGTTATTGTTCGAGTTGAGGATTTGAGCCTTTGATGGAATAAAGCCGGCCGAGATCATGCTTCTGACAAACTCAACCGGATCGAACTGCTTTGCAGCCGATGTCTGGCTTGCCTGCGCCTGCTGCTGTTGCTGGGGGACAGCCATCGGGTCGTTCTGGGTTGCGCTCTGCGAGAGTTGGTTGACATCGCCACGCTCAATATCGAGATACTTCTCAAGGTCTTGAGATTCTTCCGGGCTATACGATTTTTCAGCCGATGACGGAGGCATGGTGTCTTTTTAGAATTTTCTTACAAACTTTACCACAAAATCAATCAAAATCATTATACTTCATAGTCTGCTCCAGCGTGCGCTTTTCTGACGCCCTTTTCTCCGACGCCTTCTTTTGCGGCGCTTTCTTTGTCGTGCCGATGCCGATATTTACCTTAACGAGATTGTGCTCGTTATAGACGACGCTCAGGACAAACCCATGATAACGCTTGTTTCCGAGCGCAAGCGCGATTTTATCGATTTCCCTTCGATTCAGCAGCAGCTTCTTTTTGGTATTGCCGATTTTCGCGTCTGAAAAAATCATATTCCACAAGAACACTTCTCCATTTTCGATTCGTATAAACGATTCCTTAATTTCGAAGGCGTTGCTCCTGATCGCCTTTACCTCTGCACCCTTCAAGGCAATGCCGGCTTCGTACTTTTTCTCCACGTTGTACTTGAACAGGGCAAATTTGTTGTTCTTGATGACCATGAATGGAAGATTATACCTGACTTTATGTCTTTCTAGATAGCGCTCACCTGAATCTTGTACACCATGTTGTTTTCCAGGATATACAGGTAGTTCTCATCGTTGGAGAGAATCACGTCCTTAAAGCCCGAAAATTGGATCTTGTCGGTGCCCCGATATTTATAGACTCCTTTAAAAGGGAATTGCTTTTGCGCATTGAGATCCTTGTCATATACGGCGATCAGCTTATTGTCGGCATCGGCCACGTAAAACCTGTTGCGGATGCTTGGACCGGGATCGCGGGCTGGCGTTAAGGCGATCTGAAGATGTGCCCCTAACGTAGGATTTGAAGCTTGAAGGCCGGCGAAGTCTGTATCGACCTTACCCTGATAGAACTTCTTCGCTACGCCGGTATTGTCGATGGTAAAGATACCGCTTTCGAGAGCGAAATCGACTGCGTTCGAATCGACCGCGTCTTTATTCCATTGCGCTCCTGCCGCTATACCTTCTCCCTGCTTGTCGTAGCGCATGATTTTGCCGTCTGCTGCATTGAGCGTATAGATTCTATTGAAAATAAACGTCATCTCAGTAACACCTTTCGAAGCTGCGTCGAGGAGCGGGGCAATTACGAACGTCTTGCTCGCAAGCGTCAGGATAGCGACTCCCTTATTATCGTCCAGGATGTAGCATGCCGTGTCTGAGCAGGAAATCTTCGACATCGCGGAAAGCCTAGGGTCGCCTGCGAATACCTGGAACTGAAGCGGGCTCGCCGACGATCCTTTGAGGATTTGCGAATTGGCTCTGTCTACCGCGTATACGTCTTTTCCCGATACCGAGAACGCTACGATATTGACGTTGGGGATAGTATTCGAGAGGTACGTCTCGTCTACTTTCTTAAGCGGGGTTACCTTCAAGAGGGTATCCTCGAAGTCTTGGGCTTTGGTCAGCTTCTCGTTGATGAAAGCCTCATCAGAAAATCCGGCCTGCTTCGCCGCTTGTGCCTCTTGCCTCAACTTGCCGAATGAATCGCTGAAGTTGGAAACTTGCACGGCGTTGTAGTACTGCGTAAGTTTATCGAATTCGCCCTGGATTTCCTGTCGATAATCGGATTCTGTTTTCGATCCAGCGACCTTTTGGCCACCTGCGGATTTTTCCCCGGATCCTTTCACGAAGACGAAGTACACCGTACTGATCAGCATCACGAAAATCATCAAGTATTGCAGATACCGTTTATTGTAGCTCGATTGGAATCTCTTTATTTGGTGCTGATTCTTTCTGAATATCGCCTTATAGACCGTATCGATAATGACCGAGGTGATATTCATGAGGATATTCCAAACGAAGAGAAGCACGTTTTTCGAATGGTGTTTTGCTGTCGCAAATGACGATGATGAAGTGATCTTGCCGATCGTTTGCTTGCTGCGATCTTTAATCAGCTTCAGCTTTTCGTTTCCGTTGGCGAACGCCTTGACGGGCTCACGCAACGGCTTGTTTTCGCGGCCTCCCGGCTTGAACTTCTCGACCGTTTGTAACGGCTTAACCGATTCGTTTGAAGGGAGGTCCTCAAGGAGCGCTTCCTCCACCAATTCCGGTTCAGGTTCGATAACCGATACATCTTCTATGTGGCGAACCTCCTCTTCTACGATTTCCTCGGGTTCAACCTGGTAATCGATAAAAAGAGCCGGATACTCCGGTGTTTCTTTCTCCAGGACATAGTCTTCGAAGCGTTCATCGTATTCGAGCAGGTAGTCGGCGTAACTGACGGAAAAAATATCTCCCAGCTCTATCTGCATGCTGCCGAAGAATTGGGGCTTTCGTTCCGGGTTTATGACAATCGAGTCTTTGCCTCGGTACACGCGAACATTGAGGTCGCCATCGATCCAGGCGTACATCAAGCCGTCTTTCATGCACAAAAGGCAGACGCTGAAATCTACATCATCGACCGGCTGCTTTTCCTGCACGAGAAACCCCGCCAAATAGTCGCCAGCCTGGAAGATAGATGCCTTCATCCGATCGAGGACCGGCAAGTCGGTGGCAATGAATCGCTTCTTCACTTCCTCGACGCCAACGGTGAGATAGCGTTCTATATCTTCTATATGCTCGCTGAACAGCGATGCGACGACGAAAACGGTATAGCCTTCTTTCGAGACGAACGATAGATATTGGAGGGCTTGGTTTTGTACATCCGGGAACGTGAAAAAGAACGGCAGTATTTGATTGTCAGGGTTTTTAGCGAACATCTGTGCGCTTCCGTACTAATTTACAATATTACCAGTACGACTACAAATATCATTATCTGAACAAAAACGTATACCCACGAGAACCCGGAGAGGAGGACATCGATATCCGTCTTCACCTTGTCCTGCATGAGCCTCGCTTGTCGCGCTTGCAAATAGGAGTACGAAATGAGGTAGATAAAAAATACTGCAAATACGAGCTTTATGACGAGCGATGATATATTGAGGCCTGGTGCTATTGCGTTTATAGCATTTTGCAATGAATCACTCATGAATTTCCTTTCTTTTCTTTCGTTCGGATATTACGACATCCATGATGAAGTCGCGTATTTTGCTTGCCTTCGAGACATCGTTGAGATTGAAGGTTGTCATGCCGGATGCGGTGAAGATTTCCAGGTCCCCCAGCTCGAAGATCGATTGCAGCAGCCCCGTTTGGGTATCCTTTACATCTTCGATGTCCATGACCGAGGTTTCCTCTACCCTAACCTTGAAGATATTGATGAAGTCGATGTCGACGAAGCGCTCATTCGTGAGTATGTTGATGTTGTAGAACCATTTGATGAAGATATTGAAGTATCCTTTGATCATGTAGGCAAGCCAAAGAAGCAGGAGGGCATACCAAAGGGTAGAGGAAAATATAGCATTGAGGTCGATGTAGTTGCCGAAAAATTTACTGTTCGTATAGGTTAGGGCCCATTGAATCGCAAGGGGCATAAGGAGGGCAAGGGTGTAAAACAACAGGTTGATGGTGAGAATTACCTTGCTTTCGCGGATAAACAGAAGGATACGTTCCGTAGGGTTTTGCCCGTACATTTGGATATTACCCGGAAAGGAAGCCAGCGAGGCAAAGGCGCTGACATGCTTTCGAACTGGTTCTTGCACCGGTTGTGTACTTTGAGGGTTCACGTAACCTATTATATATCCTTAAAACGAGCAAGGAAAGTTACTTTTGGTAAAAGGCAAACTCGGTGCTGTAGACGTAATCGTTATACGGGGTTACGGCATTGAAGATAGCTCGGAAATCCCATCCGGTCAGCGACTTTTGTCCTTTGTCGCCAACCAGGGTGATTTTGGAAACCCTGTTGGATACATCTTTCGACACGTCAACGCGCTGAACATTTCCCACATTGAGGCTCGAGCTTTTCGAGAATATTTCGGTAAGCTGACCGAGCGTGTACCCGTTCGTCCTCCATTGCCAGTTGTAGGTTGAAATCAAGTTGCAAGAGGCAGTCACATATGGGTCGCACGATTTGTAGTCCTTGTATGCGTACTCATCGTCTTTCACCGGCTTGATGTAGGGAAGGTCGGTCGATCCCCATGCTGCATTGAGCGATGTCGTGTAGCCTCGAGCGCTTGCCGTATAGTACGCCACAATCGGAGCGCCGTTATACAGGATGACCTTACCTTTCGTTGCCTCCACGTATTTTTTCTTGTCCGTCCCACCGTTATACACTTGGCATGCATCCGTTCCGCAGATATGCATGACGCCGTTTGCATCAGGATGCGCTGCACGCATCGCATAGGTTCGAGCGGCTACGACCTGGGCTTTAACGGCCTCTTCGGGCCAGGAACTGGGAACCTCGCCGATGCCGGCAAGATAATCCTGGAACGGAATGGGGCCGTTCGTCTTGCCGTCGACTACGATTTGATCGGGTTCTTGGTAATCGCCGATCGTGACTCCCGTATAGTAGAACTTCAGAATTTGATCGTATGTCCAGCCTTTTTGCGCCATTCCGTACATGCCCCATTGCGACATCCCGATCCCGTGCCCCTCGATACGATCCCTTCCCCGCCCCATAAAGAAGTACTGTCCGTTTTCAAGCGGCTTCTGTACCGCCTGTTTTGCCGCGTTCATCTTGGCAATCTCGGCGTCCAGGAGCTGCTTCTGGCGCGCACTCAACCCCTGCAGCTGCGACGATAGGTCGTTCGATTTGCTGACGAGCCCCTGTTTGTTTTTGTTGGCCGCGGCAATCGCGTTTTGGTTTCCTGCTATTTTTGATTGGACATCGTTGATTTGTTTATTGACCGTATCGATGGTTGCTTGAGCGTTTTTCTTGTCGGTGTCGATCTGCGTCTTCAATTGATTCGCGAGCTGCACTTGATTTTGGTAGTCCTTAACCTGGATCCTGAACATATCGATCTCCGCGCTCGCGCGAGCGAGATCCGAAAAAAAGGATTTCGCGTCCTTCTCTTCCCCCAACAGCAGATCGGGTTGCGAGAAAGAAAGCTTATACATGTAGTTCGTCCGCTCTTGGATATCCTTCTGCCTGGTATCGATATCGGTCGTGACTTTCTTCAGTAGATCATCCTGTTCTTGGTTCTTCTTATTAAGATCGGAAACCTGCTTGTCGAGATTCGTTTTTTGGGCCTTCAGCTGATTAAGCTGGGATGCGAGCGAGCTGTTCGATGAAGCGATCGATTGGATGTTCTTTTCGATATCTTTGATGTTCTTGAGCGTCTGTTCCTTTTCCTTTTGTTTTTGCTGAATCTGGTTATTGATATCGGAAAGCTCATCTGCCCGAACGCGATGGGAGTACGCGTTGAAGAACGGTATGGCGATAAGGAGAAGGAGGAATACGCATACCAAGCGAACCAGGTTCTTATTTTTAGTCTTCCGGTTCATGGCAGTTTTCCAATTATAGACTATTCTTCGTCGAGAATAATCATGTTGACGGTTGCATTCTCGGGCAATTCAGCAAACTCGGTTAGCTTCGCCATTTCGACTTCGTTCCATCCGGAGTTCTCTAGTATGAACGCGAAGTTCTCGTGATAAATATCCATGGCCAGGTAAAACTGAATTAGGATTTTATGGAGCATGTCGTTGCTATCATACCCATCTCCGGTGTCGCTTATGACGAACGGAGCGATCTGAAGCGAAGCCGACGCGGCATCGAGTTTCTCCTTAATGCGCGCAAATCCGGTCTTAAAGTTATTGCGGAGAAGCGAGCAAAACCCTGGTAGTTTCGTTATCAATTCCTGCCTTATGTCGCTCAGCTTTTTTGCTAGTTCTGGTTTGCCCTGCGGTTCTTTTTTCTTGCTTTGCCCAAGTTTCAGTGCATCCAACTCGCGGTAGAGTCCAAGATACTGCTCTTGCGAGAGCAGCGTTCCAGCGCCTATCTTTGTTTCCAGATCAACTTTCTCCTGTTCAAGCGCTTCTTTGTGCTTGAGAAGGGTTTCATAGCTTTCTTCTCCGCTCGATTGTTCCTGTTCCTTTATATATTGGAGTGTCTTGGAAGCAGCACCTAATTGCGCTTTCGCCTTGAAGAAATCGTCGGGATGCTTGAATCCTATCAGCTGCAGTATCTGATTTTTTTGCTGTTTGAGCTGCTCGAGCCGGGCGGTGATATCGTGATACGAAGTACCGTTCGGATTGGTCTCGACATACTCCACCTCAACCTTGGACGTTAGGACAAAGTATAGGAAAATTGCTGCCCCTACTCCCCATCCTCCGTAGATGATAAATCGGGGGCTATCGATAAGCAGAAGGATGTATCCGAAGAGGAAGAACGCAATACCCCAGCCGATGCCCAAGACAATTTTGCCTTTGTCGACTTCTTCCTCCTTGATGGAATTCTGTAATTCTTGCCCCTTAAAGTTCAAAAGGTCCATCTCGTGCCGATTGATCTTAACGATGATATCCTCGAGATCTTCATGAACCTTATTCAGGTTGAACTTCTTGAGATGGCTGTACGTATTGAATTCTTTCAAAGCGCTTTCGTATTTCTCGTGAAATGCTCGTTTCGATTCGAGGTCTTTCGCTACCCGCTCCAAATCGGGAACTACTTCAAGAAGACGGCGTTGAGCATTTTCGAGATCTTTGCTTGCGTTAATTTCATCTTCTATTTGTCGAATTCTTTCCAGATCTTTTTGCTGCTGGGCGACGGGAGGCGCGGTTTGAACATCGGCGTTAACGTAATCGTGTACGAGTTCGGCATATTCCCGGTCGGTGAGATTCAAGATGCGCGCGATTTGCTCGTCGGAATACCTAAACGATTCTTGGAAAATGGAATCTCGCGCTGCGTAGAAGTAATCGCCCCAAATTACGGAGTCAACTGGAAAGCCATCGATATACGATAGGATTTCTCCATCCTTCTTCATTTTATAATGAGTAGAACTCATGCAGGGCAGCTGTTACGAACCATTATATTCATTCGGTTAAGAAAGTCGAGCTTTACAAGTGCAGGAAAACACCGTATCGTTGTGTAGTTCTAACTCGATGAAGTCCTACCAAAACAAGAAGAACATCCAAACGCTCTCCCTCAAGTCGATGCAAAAAAAACCGATTCTTTCACGGTTAAAGACATTAGTCATTTTTTCGTTTGCGATTATCGCCGTAACCGGCGGCGTTTTCTCCGTTTACGCCAAGAAACAGCATGTTGAAGCTACATCGTTTGGCCTCGACAACGATTACGAGAAAATCATGCAGATGAACGATAGACTCGCAAATGTCGTTCCCATCCCGATAGAAACCATTTCGCTCACGCAAACCGGTGGCGATAAGCGAGTCGTCGCGCTCCTTATGTTTCTCGAGAAGTATAAAGCGCCTATGGCTACACCAGCTGTAGCGAAAGCGTTTATCGAGAATGCGGATAAAAACGGATTTGGCGATCGATGGATGCTGCTCCCCGCAATCGCAGGAGTCGAGTCAGGGTTCGGAAGGCTCATTCCCCATAAAGTAGTCAAGAAAAATACCGTCCTTTCGTACAATGCATGGGGATGGGGCGGTCCCGGCAATTGGGCATACTTTTCGTCATGGGAAGATGCCGTAGAAAAAATATCGAGGGGACTTGCAAACGGTTACGGCGTCGGTAACCTTACACCCGAACGCATGATGGCAAGCTATTGCCCCCCGTGTGCAGCATCCGGCGGCTCATGGGCGAAAGGCGTTAAGGGTTATATGGCCGATATTACTGCAACATACCAATCGCTCTAGAAGTATTTCTTGACCCGCTGTATCAGCTCGATATCCATGATATTGGCTATCCTCAAGTTTGGTAGACCGGATTGCGCTTCACCATAAACTTCTCCCGGGCCGCGCATTTGCAGGTCGTATTCCGCAACCTTGAATCCGTCATCGGTGCTGGCGAAGAACTCGAGACGTTTCGTGGATTTGTAGTCTGTCGGTTTCAGGAAGCAGTACGACTGCTTTTCCGACCTTCCGACACGCCCCCGTATCTGATGCAGCTGGGCAAGACCGAACCGCTCGGCTCCTTCGATGAGCATGATGGTGGCATTCGGATTATCGATACCGACTTCGATTACGGAGGTTGAAACGAGTATCTGAACCGAGCCGTCTTTGAACCGCATCAGGATATCGTCTTTCTCCTTTTGCTTTATTTTCCCGTGCAGAAGTTCGATCGAAAGATCGGGAAACGCCTTCTTCAGCCGTTCGTACTCTTGAACAGCCGATTTGGCATCCATAACCTTTGACTCTTCGATAAGCGGGCAAACCACGTATACTTGCGCTGCGCGCTCATCGATTTCTTTTTTTATCCACGCGTACATTTTCCGTTCGATCTGCTCGTTTTCGATAATTCTCGAGATAATTCGCTTCCTTCCTTCGGGTTTACCTTCGAGGAACGATACGTACAGGTCGCCGAATAGCGTGAGAGCCAAGCTACGAGGAATCGGGGTTGCCGACATCGAGAGCACATGGGGGACGTACTTTACTGCATTGCCGACACTTTCTTCTCCTCCGTTGTCGACCTGAAGCGTAGCGAGCAGCTCACGCTGCTTGACTCCAAACTTATGCTGCTCGTCGATTACCAGCAGCCCTACATTCCGGAACATATCCAGACGATGGAATAAAGCATGGGTTCCGATGAAAATATGGTTCTGGTCATCGGAGTTTTCGATCATCATTTTGATTTTGTCCGCTTCCTGCCTCGTATCCGATGTCGAAAGTACAATTTTCACTTCATGACGGTCGAAAAGCTTTTTGAAACCGAGATAATGCTGGTTAGCCAGTACTCCGGTCGGTGCCAGGATGATCACCTGATATCCGTTATTGACGACCTGCCATGAGGCGAGCGCCGCAACGATAGTTTTACCGGCACCAACATCGCCGTTAAGGAGACGCTGCATGGGGTTAGGGATTTGCAGGTCGGAGAATATTTCCTTGAGCGACTTTTGCTGCGAATCGGTGAGCTGAAACGGAAGCGCTTCTACCATGATGTCATGCGTGGTCTGGTTCACTTTCAGCACCGGTGCGCTATGTTTTACGACAAGCTTCTTTCGCTTCTTTATTTGTACGAGGATATTGTAAATTTCTTCGAAACCGAATCGGTCGCGCGCGAGCCGTACGTCTTCATCGCTTTGGGGGAAGTGGATCATCCGTATCGCAGTCATGATGTCGACGAGACGTTCTTTCTTGAGTACCTTTGCCGGCAAATCCTTAAGCTGCTCTTTCTTCGGAGCAACCAGTATCTTCTCCAACGCTTCCAGGATGGCTTTGTTTATTTGGTTCGACTTTAATCCCTTCGTTTCCGGATACACCGGTTCGAACTTTCCGAATTCAGCTATTACAACGGCGTCGTTTTCTTCGATGACCCGAAACTTCGGGTTCATAACTTTCGACTTACTGATGTTGCCGGAAAAAACGATACGGTCGCCATCTTTCAACTGACTTGCCACATACGGGTTGTTGAACCAGTTTGCAGTGATATACCCGGTATCGTCGGAAAACGTTGCCGTCACGAAGTCTCTTCTTCCCCTCAAGAAAATGCGCTTAATGCTATCGACCGTCGCGATACAGTGGTAATTGTCGTTCTCGATAAACTTCAGATCGAACACTTTGAGGTTCTTCCTGCGGTCGATATAGCGGGACGGGAAATGGTACAGCAAGTCGCGAACCGTGGTAATGCCGAGCTTTTCGTACTTTTGCGCTGTTGCGGGACCGATACCCTTGACGTCGGAGAGCAGCATATTCGAATTATAGTGAAATGCGCAGAAAATCTGAACTTATCGTTGAACAGGCTGCGCGTTCGCGCACTCGTCCTCGGGAAACACCGCCCGTTCGTCAAGGACACGCGCTCTATTGAGCGGCCAAACGACGAAGAGCACTCTCCCCTTGATCGTATTGACCTGCGGGTCGATCGCAAGGAAGTGACGCGAGTCTGAGCTATTGGGCCTGTTATCGCCCATAACGAAAATCTTACCTGCCGGCACTTGGTAATCCTCACCTTCAATCATCTCGTCTCCGGGAAAAATATCCGAGCGTCTCCCTTCCGGCAAGTACGATTCGTTGAGCAGCTGGCCGTTCCTATACACTTTGCCGTCTTCGACGCGCATCGTATCCCCTCCCAAGCCGACGATCCTTTTGATGTAGTCGTTAGCCTCGTCATGTTTGAACGCCAAAACGTTGCCGTATTTATACGAGTTGAAGTACGGGGTGAATTTCTCTGCAAGGTAGACGTCGCCGTTGCAGAAATTCGGCTGCATCGAAATGCCGTCGACGACATGCGGGCTTAAGACGAAAAGGTACATTATCATGATGAAGGCGAAGAAGATGACGAGACCTTGGATTGAGTTGTACACCCATTTGAAGAATCCCCGAAAAAGTCCTCCGATAGAGAAACCTGGACCTTCATCGGATATGTAGTAACCGTCTTTTTGAAGAGGGCTCGAATTCATGCCTTACTCTAACAAGATCAAGAATTTATTGAAAGTTTCTTCTCCATTCTTCGAAATCTATGAGGGTTACTTTTCCGTCTCCCGAGAAGTCTGAAGTATTGGTGGTGAGTATCCCCGTGAATTCTTGCCTGAACCGTTCGAAGTCGTTGAGGTTTATTTTTCCGTCGCAGTTTGCATCACCGTCTGCTTGCAACGGGCATGCGTTCGAGGGCGACACCGTGACGCCCGGATTTGTCGGCGTAACTGTTGGGGTCGGTAGCGCAGTCGCTGTCGGCTGGGAACTTCCGTTCAAACCGTATGGCGGATTGACGCCGCCCCTCGTATCCGCAGGCCATGAATCGTTTGAGGCTCCAAACGAAGGGTCTTCTCCGCCTTCCGGCACAACATACTTTGGCGAGGGATACGTATGGAAGTAATCCGAACCATGCTGGTACGCACCGACATCAGTACCGGCCGCAACGACAGTAGGTTTAGAAAAGCCAACTAACTGGCTCAATTCGCGTGCCCTTCCGATAGAAGCTGAATTGCTCTTTAGCCTGAAGTCTTCCGCAGCGGGGTTTACGAAACCGGGATCGGTATTCGAAAGTCCATGCGGCTCTGTAAGCCAGACGAGCTTTGAACTGTAAACGTTATAGTCGACATCGCTTGTCGCTGTACTCGTAAACGAATCCGAAAGCGTCGGTGCGATGACGGCGTTATTCGCAAACAGAAATTTATTGAGCGATTTCGAACCGACGCTATCAAGCACGATACCGTTTCCTATTCTCGACAGGTCAATGCTGTTGTTGAAAACATACAGACCGTTCTTGAAGAAATTCGGTTCTAAATCGAGCTTGATGGAACCGTTCGGATGCGCATCTCCTTCGTTCGTTACATCGACGGTATTGAGCTGAACGTTATTATATACATAGATCGGGCCAAGATTCGGAGTCGGCAAGAGCGACGCCCCGTTCGCGGCGGAGACGATTCGGTGCGTATTGATCAAAGCGTTAAACGAAAAGTGGTTATTGAACGAATAGCTTTCGGGTTCGAACGGGTCATCCAAAATGTACTCGAACCGGTTGAAGAATATCCACGTGTTCGCATCGTAATAATTGCCGACACGATCTCCCCTTCCTTGGTAAATGCCGTTGAACGCATCATGGATATAGTTGTACCTGATAATATTCATACCCATTCCGCCGAAGGAAGTGTAGGCTCCGCCTTCCCATTTCGATCCCTTTATTTCGCTCCACTTCTTTGAACGTCCGTACGGCTGAGAAAGCTCATTGTACTCCATCAGGATATGGTGGCTTTTGTTCTGGAGTTTCACTCCGTATTGGTTGAAGACAATTTTATTTCTTCTCACGACAATATAGCTTGAACCGTCAAGTACGATTCCCGATTTTGTCGCATTAACGATGTTCACTCGCTCGATAACGATATACGATGAGTTCTTGATAACGATCGGAGACGAGTCGCTGGTCTGCGAGTAGTTGGGATCTCCTCCATCAAAGGTGAAGTACTGCGAAGCATTCATGCTCTCGCCTACAATCGTGATCGGCCCCGGCAACGTTCCTTTTTTACCGTTAATGGAGATTTTTTCAGTGGTACCGGTCCCCAACAAGTGGATGGTCGTACCAGGCTGAACAATCGATAGCGCCTTCGCAATCGTTTTGAACGGCGCAGTGTTCGAGCCAGCGCTAGCATCGTTTCCCGTTTGTGGATTAACGTACAGGTCGGAAACCGCATGCGTAACTGCGGGAGAAATAGCCGAGCATATCAACAGTACCGAAAAAAAGCATACGAACTTAATGAGAGCACGAATCATAATTCACGATAGAATGAATTCGCTCATAAGTCTATCGTCCGCAGTGATTGCGGAATGGGCACAACTGACATTCGCGCCGATCTTCGGTTCGGGAGAAGTCCATGTTTTGTATATCCGCGAACGCTTGCTTCAAGTCGTTCTTGAACTGTTCGTACTCTGCATCGACATCGAAGTCTGCCGTCTTTTTCGAATTCGCCCTCGGCAGATATTGGAAGATCCCCTCTTTCGGGAGCTCGAAAACCTTGACTTCCCCATTTTTCGTGTCGATGTATTCTATCTTCAGGCTGGTCAATTTGCTGGATAACGCTTTCATTCGGGCAGTATCTGCCGACTCCATGAGAAGGCGGTAGAACATAAGCTGCCGCAGATGGTTTTTGTTTCCCGATGCGGTCAATCCAAGGAACGAGGTAACGGTCGGCATGAGGGAGGTTGTTTTATAGTCGGTTATGACAAGATGCTCAGCGAATTCGCCAGCTCCCTTGGATATTTTATCGATTCTTCCCCGCAAGCGAATCCCGTCATACGTACCGAACAGGAAAAGCTCTTGATCGACGGGTTTCTCGGGATTCAGCTGGTAATAGTCGTAATAGGCAGAAAGCCCGCGGTTTATTTCCTCGTACGCAACGTCGATACTACCCAATTCGGCGACGTCGATATCGTCCTTCGAAATATTCGAGTCCAGCTCTTTTTTCGCAATCGAGTACAGTTCTTCCCGCGTTAAGGTCGGCTTTCCGGTTTGCGCATCGTACGATTTCGTCAAGAGCTCGATGCCTTTATGGATTGCAGAACCGATTTCAGCATTCAAATTTTTAGGAGTCGGAAGCTCGTAAACGTCCTGCAAGAGAAACCGGTAGTGGCACTTTTCGTAGGTATTGAGCTTAGTAGCAGAAAGATTCAAGTTCGTGTCGACGATTTTCCTGAGATACTCTTTATTTCGATCCGGGATGTCTATCGGCGTCTCTTCGCTCAATACGACTCGCATGATATCGGTATGTTTTTCGACCAAATCGGCGTGCGAAACGAAATCGCCGATCTTGGACTCGGAGACGAACTTGGATGCCATTTTTTCCGTCGCGTCGACCTCGCCGGAATCGGAATCGAAGTACCGCTTGCTCGATGTCAGGTAAAGGCCTTTTTTCGCACGCGTCATTGCGACATAGAACAGACGACGCTCGTCGATCTCGTCTGCCAGTTTCTCGATTTCAAGGTCTTCGATTGCGGCATCGATATCTTCATCCAAAATCGAAAGCGGCGGCAAGCTGATTCCGCCAAAACCTCCCCTCGCCTTTTCCCACTTGCTCTCGATGCACTGATATACGAACACGTGATCGAATTCGAGCCCTTTGGATGAATGGGCTGTTATCAAGTTAATCTTGTTTTCGATGTTGATATCGATAGGATCGCCTGCAAGCACGATGTTACGTTCCTGCATAAGCTGTACTTCCGACAGGAAGGTTGAGATCGTGTATTCCTTGACTGAACGGGAACGCGAAGAAACATATTGATAAAGAGACGAAAGCCTGTTTATTTGGGCATACGAGTCGTCGAGCGTTTCGAGGAATTTAATGACGCCAAATTCATGGATCACTTTCGTGAACGTGTTGGTGAATGTGTTGTTCATCGAATACTGCTGCATGGCGACAATCCTGTTCATGAACGTTATGATGTCCTGGTATTTGGGCATGTTCGTCTTCTGTACGAAATCGTACATGGTCATCTTTTGCACCTTCGACTCTTTGATGAGCGAGAAAACATCGTACGAATTGAAGCCGAGCAGATCCATCGAAAGAACTTGCCACATTACCGAGTTGTCGGTCAGCAATTGCGAATTATCGATAACCTTCAGAAGCAGGATCAAGTTCTTGACGTGTCGGTTATCCAAGATCGATTCGGAACGCCGAATAAGGTACGGGATATTGAAGCGGTCGAGGAACTTGGTGATATTCACGATCTGCTTGTTGTTGCGGGCGATGACCGCGATCTCTTTCAGGGCGGTACCGCCAGCGGTCAGTTCCTGTATCTTGGTGCCGATCCAGTAATCCTCATGAAACGAATGCTCGAAGGAATGGACTTGGGTATCTGACTTGGTCGACAAGCCGGATTTGAAGTTCTTGTCCAAGCCTTTCGAGGTAAAGTATTCAAGCTCGTTCAATCGTTTCGGGTTGTTCTCGATAACGCTCGTCGCGCAATCGATCACTTCCTGTCCCGAACGGTAATTGGTATGCAGCACGATAACT
This sequence comes from uncultured Candidatus Saccharibacteria bacterium, assembly GCA_964626735.1. Classification (GTDB taxonomy): domain Bacteria; phylum Patescibacteriota; class Dojkabacteria; order JAOAGR01; family JAOAGR01; genus CAZVIJ01. Next base: position 16,283 of record CAZVIJ010000001.1, on the reverse strand, counting down.
TCCGACCCGGGGAAGATATTCAGGAACTTCTCGAAGTTATCGCTCGAAGCGCCTTGGAAACGGAAAATCGTCTGATCTTCGTCGCCGACGGCAAATACGTTTGCCTCCAATCCCTCGAAACTTCCGACCGACCGAATCACCTCAAGCTGCGATGCGTTCGTGTCCTGGAATTCGTCGACCAAAGTATACAAATACTGTTCCTGGAAGAACTTCACCAATTCGTCATTCGTCGAGAATGCTTCGGTTACCTTGAAGATCATGTCGTCGAAGTCCATCTTGTTTTCGGTCTTCATATACTCGACGTATTTCTCGTAGAATGTTTTGAGGTCGCGCATCTTCTCAAGCTTACGCTGTTCGAGCTTGCGGACCTTGGGATCGAGCGTTGCCTCGTACGCGTCGATGATAAACCCGAACTTCTGAGGATTTACAAATTCTTTCTTGAGGTTGGAAATTGCGGATACGATATTCTTGAAATTGCCCAGGATATCGTTCCTCATTTGGAGCGAGGTAAGCTTGTTGTCGAGCAGGATTTGCTTGAAGATCTCTAGCTTATCGATGTCCTTGACCGCTTCGACCTCGCCCGTAAATTCGAATTCGGTCGGGAACGATCGTATTACATCCGAGCAGAACGAATGGAAGGTATGAACCTGCACTTTAAATGCCTCATTGCCGATAAACGACTGGAGTCGGCTTTTCATCGCGATAACCGAAGCATCCTGGAACGTTAGGCAGAGGATGCTCGACGGGTTGGCGTCGGTTTGGCGACGGATATTAGCGATACGCAACGCCAATACCTGGGTCTTGCCGGTTCCCGGTCCCGCTATAACCAGGACGGGGCCTTCGAGCGTGTCGACAGCTTTCTTCTGGTCTGCGTTAAGGCGGTTGTACTGTTCTTCAAATGAGGCCATCGAACGATTTTACATTAATCCTGAATCAAGAATAGATATATACTTTTTTTCCTATGAAGAGTGGCTATACTCTCTCATGCTCTTATCGTCGCTCGGCGACCCGTACGAATACCTCGATTACCCGACCGTGGATATACCCATTACGATGATTCCCCATAGCCCCCGGAAGCTTCCGGGCGCACGGTTTAACCTGCAGGAAGCATGCAACCAGCTGTTTTTGGGAACGACCGGCGCGAATAACTCGATTCGCCCCCGACGCGAAAACGGTATTTCGTTCAGCGTTCTTCCGTACGAATTTTTGATCATCGACCAGGGTTCTCCGCGAGAAGTATTGCAGGTGGCTGTTGATGTTCAAGAACCATCCAACGTCCTGAGAGCGTTATCGAATATGAAAGAGCCGTTCGCTCCCCAGATGCGGGAAAAAGAAATTGTTGCGATTTCCTGCTATCCCTTCGGTCCCGAGTCTATGGTAGATATCGCGGTATTGAGTACGTGGCTTTTAGATCCCCATCGATACGACGGTATGCTTTGCGTATACAAAGGATTCGCGGATTCGTTATGCAGAAAAAACGAATTGCGCTTTCCGAACGATGATGCGCTTGTCGACTACATGCGCTTTATTTCCGGCTGCCTCTTGCAGTTCTTACGGAGACGGGTGGGTATCGTTCCTTGCTTTATGAGCATTGAAGAATCGATTACCCATGTCACCGCGGCGATGATGACTCCCACCTATTCGGTTTCCGATACTCTGCCGTGCGCCGAAGATATCGAGGAACTCCAACTAAGCCAAACGCGACGCAAGAAAGGAGCAAGGAACTAAGCTCTTTAGCCTAATTATTTAAGACATTGATCAAGTCCGCTCATGTCGCCGAAGCAATGGTTCTGGTTTGTCAGGATGACGACGTTCTCGATTGTCGGGAACTGCTTCAGGGTAGCGGTAATGGTAGTCTTAATCCTCGCATCGTCGCCGACGCCGGCTGTTTGAACCGATTTGCAGAATTGGAGCTTCGCCTTCTTTGCGGTATCAACCGAAAGGGTAAAATCTTTACCGTTGCAGTTCGAGGTACCAGACAGCTTGAGCGGAGTGAACAACCCGTTGAGCGACTCTGCCTGGCCTTGCGGTCCTGCGATCAGCTGCTCGATCGCAAATGTACCCACGTCCTTGCGCGCGGTTGATCGATCAACAGCAATTACCACCGTCGGATCATCGAGGCTTGTAGGATTTTTTGAGAAGTACACCTTAACGTTAGCCGTTCCGCTTGAAGTCGGAACAACCGTTTGCGATGGAGAGACAGAAGGCGTATCCGTTACGCCACTGCTTGTGGGTGAGACGGAAGGCATCGGCGTTACGCTTGCCGTCGACGGTGTTGGGGTTGTCGTTGCCGCATTGTTCGGCTTGTTTTCTGCAGATTGCTTCATGCGAAGCGCAGAGGCAATCGCAAGAAGCGTGACGAGAACGACGAGGGATATAACCACGATGTTGAATATCTTGTTTTTTCTGATCTCGTCCATTTACCAATATAGTATCATTAAGAAACAGTGATACAAAACACGTTCGATTACTTTATCACCAAGTCTTCGATTTCTTTCTTGTTGCTGACGACTACCACCTGCTTTCTTGCCAGATTTTTGGCGATAACATCGTAAAGGTTCCTGATGTCGTCCATCGAGACAGCCTTGATCTGCTGGATATACTCTCGGTATTCCAAGATAACTTCGTAATCGGTAAACGTATTGACGACGAAGTCTACAACGAATTCAGGATCGTCTTCGCTCAGTTCTTGCCGCTTAACCATCAGGCCTTTAAGCACATTTACCTTGTCCTCGGTGATGACTTTCTCGAAGTTCTGGAAGGCGAGCTCAATTTCCTCGATAATTGTGGGTACCTTTTCAATGCTCGACGTGAAATCGAGCGTCAAGGTTTGGCTCGTTCGATCAAACGAATAGTTCAAGCTATACACCAACCCCAGCTCGTTTCTCAAACGATCGTAGATGTAGCCGGTCGGAAGGTCGAATAAGAGCTCCCGCAGGTAGGTCCGGATCGGCTTGTTCTCAAGCGTCACCTCGAACGGGATGACGACGCTCACGGTTGCATGATCATGTGCTATATCGCTAACGATAGGCTTGAACGAGAATTCCTTAAGCTTATTTGGCGGAAAGTACGTGACGGGGAGCAATTCTCCTTCGACCACCGGAGGCAAAACGGATCGGAGGCGGTCGATGATATATTCTTCATCTATGTCGCGGCCAGCCGCAGTCATGATCACGTGACTTTTTTTTAGCATCCGTTCTCGGATTTTGGAGAAAACCGAGAGATCCGCGGCTGTGACATCTTCCCGTTTGCCGAGCGTTTCATTAAGCGCAAACGAACCCTCCTCAAAAACTGATTCTATCAGCAGGCGATACAGCCGGTAGTTTGGATCGCCGGCGCGCTGGTCGATTTCGCTCAGTACGATTTCCCTCTCCTGATTGAGTACCTCATCGGTAAGCGTCGGCTCGAACGCGAATTCTTTCATGAGATCGAGCATCGTATCGGAATCGGACCGGTGGCCCGACGTCACGAAGTTCATGCCGAGCCTTCCGGTTGCGGCATTCGTGTAAATGTCTTTAGTAAAAAGGAAATGCTGCAGTCCCTTGAAATCCAGGTCCTTCGTCCGTCCGACGAGACAATGCTCGAGCAAGTGCGACACGCCGCGCTGTCCATCTTCTTCGAAGATAGAACCGGCAGCTGTGAAGTTGATATTGTATTCAATCTTGAAGCGATCGGTCGAGTACGTGAACAGGTGGAAGTTCGGGGCAACCTTGGTGTACTTGAGTTTGTTGTTTTGTGTCACAAAGCGATTCTACTACAATCCCGGCATAGAATCAGTACGAGAAACACGTCAAAAGTCACTAAAATGCTTCTATACGAGACCAATAGAATTGTTTACCATGAAACAGTGATTCAATCTCCAGAAATTGCCCGGGTCGAATACGTCGAGCTCTGCACCGAAGAGCGGGCAGTCGCCGGAGCAAACGCCCTTATCGATGATCTCGACCGCGGACGATCTTCGTTAAGCAGATCCCCTGAGATGTTCAAACGTTACGAATCTACGTTGATTGGAAACAATGACGAATACGATATCATTCAATCGCTCTATCTTGGGCTGAAGCCGGCAGCAGAAATAGAATTTTCAACTGCTGCGAACTTACTCGGTACGCCGGTACAGGAACGTTTCACGCTCGTCTCCCACTCTGTCGGAAGCATATTGTACGATCCTGTTTCGGTACAGCATGTAATTGAACTATATCCAGAGCACTTCACCGTCGCAGGCAAACCCATGAGCGTGGAAGATGCGATTGCATGCATGAGCGACAGGAAAGACTTCGACTCACATGTCCGCACTGGACTCCTTCTCGGTTACCCGTACGAATCGGTTATTCGGTTCGCAGAGATGCAAGATTTAAGGATGAAAATTGGACGACTGTTACTCAACAAGACGTCCGAACTTAGACGGGACAGCGACAAACGTTCGATACCCGATAAAATCGTGCATTATTTTAATGATGGAGAAAACCTAGACGGCTACGGTCCGGTTTTTAACGGGACGGGACGTCAGCTTTCGGCTGATGAAAAGGCTACTTGGGTACAATATTTGCATGAAGCGCTTACCGAGTTTGCTATCGAAGACATCGATGAATACCTACAACTGAGGAACATCTATGTCGGAGGCAATTATGTCATCGATAACCCAAACGCGGAATATGTACAAAAGTATATCCGAAGGATGATACGAATCCGCGAAGCATCAGGAATTGACGAAAAGATCCGGAAATACGAGAGCAAAAAAACATCAATTTTCAGGAGGATCTGGTGGTAGTTAACCACCAGATACGCTATTCCGCGACTGAATACATCAGTGCCTGCTCATATTTTCCATCCTCAACAAGATGCTGCCAAATCTCCTCGGTAACGTACGGTATAAACGGATGAAGCATCTTCAAGTACGACTTGAGGCAGTAGAACAAGGTTGCCTGCGCTGCGTTGCGAGACTCCTCGCTTGACGAGTATTGTCCGGTCTGCTTATCTTTCCAAACTCTCGGCTTGCTGCTCTCGATATAAATATCGCAGAAGGTGTGCCAGAATTCGCTATACAGCTCTTCTGATAAGATACCGAATCTGAATTTCTCGAATAATTCGGTGAACCGTTTTTCGGTATGTGCCAGCTTTTCGAGCATGGCGACGTCTTCTTCCATTATCTCGAGCCCTAATCCTTCGGCAAGCTTACCAAGATCGTCAGCAGATTTTACATTCTGAAGCGATTCGAACCACTGTTCCTGATCGAGTCCCTCCAGATTCATCATAACGAACTTAGAAGCATTCCAGATTTTATTGTTGAAGTTCCTGAAATTCTTCAATGTATCGGGTGTGATAGCGTAGCTCTGGCCTGCCTTATTTTGATAGAAGCAATTCATCCTAAACGAATCGATGCCGTATTGCGCTCGCGTATCGTCAAGCGGTATGAAATTCTTTTTGGATTTGCTCATTTTCTGACCGTCGGTGCCTTTTACGAGTCCCGTTAGGTAGAGATCCTTGAATGGCTCTTTTCCTTCGTGGTAGTGAGAAAAAAGCATCATCGTCAAATCCCATTTGACGAGAATATCGTGTGCAGAAACGAGCACGTTTGTCGGATATGCGATATCCATCATCTCGTGGGCTTCTAATACGGCATACGGCCATTGCCCCGAAGAAAACCATGTATCGAGAATATCATCGTCCTGCTTCCACCCTTCCCCCGGACTTTCGATTTGAACCTTCATATGCTCGCCGTTCATCGAATCGAACTTTTCCTTTTTCCCGTCTAATAGTATTGAGAGCTCAACTTGTCCGTCGCTGTTGATTTCCTCGACGAGGTCTCCGCGATACCAAACGGGTAGCCGGTACCCCCACCAAAGATTTCTCGAAATAGCCCAATCGCGCATGTTTTCTACCCAAGCGAAGAAACGACGTTCGAGGTTTTTCGGGTGGATTTTGACATTACCGTTGTGAACCATATCCATGAGCGGCTGGCGCAAGGTGTCTACATCCATAAACCATTGCGGAGCCATAAGAGGTTCGACGATAACTCCGGTACGTTCGCTGATAAGAACGTTCTGCATAATCTTCTCTTCCTTTTCCAAGAGCCCCGCTGCTCGAAGATCTTCGATAACCGCTTCTTTCGCAGCATTCGATTTCAGCCCCTGGTACTTTTCAGGAATCGGGCCGACCATCCGCAAGTTTTTGTCGATAACGTTGACATATCCGATCGGCTGATATTTTTGGTGCTCATCGATAAGCGACGGATTGTCGCGTACGAAATTCTGACATTCCTGGTTCCACTCGAGCATAATCTCGTAATCCTCCTGAGCATGAGCGGGAGTGCATTTCAAGACTCCCGTGCCGTATTCTTTTTCGATTCGCCCATTGGTGATAATAGGAATTTCACGCTCGACAAGCGGCAATATCGCCGACTTGCCAACGAGGTCGAGATACCTATCGTCAGTAGGATTGATGACAAGTGCGGTATCGCCCAGCATGGTTTCCGGTCGAGTCGTCGCGACGGTAAGGAATCGATCAGGTTCATCTTTCAAGGGATACTTTATGTAGTACAGCGTTCCTTCGCGCTCCATACGCTCGCACTGGTTGTCGGGAATCGTCGATTGCGCCTTGACATCCCAGTTGATAATGCGGACGCCCTTGTACAACAAACCCTTATGGTACATCGATACAAACGTGCCGAGAACCGTGTTGATAATCCGTGGATCGAGCGTATACATCTCGCGTTCGAAATCTGCCGATAGTCCCATGACCTTCTCGTCCTCGCGGATCATGCCGATGAACTTCTGCTGATGATCCCAGACGCGCTGATAAAAGTCCTCGCGTGAATAATCGGACTTCTTCTTTCCTTCCTTCTCGAGGACGTCGCGGACAAACGTCGCTTCCCCTTCCAATCCCGCATGATCCTTGCCGGGAACCATAAGGACTTTCTTCCCGAGCATACGTTGATACCGCGCCATAGCGTCTTGGTAAGCGTAGCCCGAAAGATTGCCGATATGCGGACGATCGTATGCATTCGGCGGAGGACAAATAAGCGTCCATATCTCCCGAGCGTCGGTTTTCATCTCTTCGGTCGACTTCGCCGCACGAAGCTTCGCATCGTATTCGGGTTTATAAAACGGCTTCGAAAGCCAGAACTTCAAGATCTTCTCTTCAGTTGCTTTGAAGTCGTATTGTGTGTTTGGTAGTTGTTTCATTGGGGTGTTTTTTTTTAGTTAGTTGGTTAGTTGGTTGGTTGGTTGGTTGGTTTAGTTTGCTTTGTCCCGAAGGACCACTGGTTCTTTGAGATATGTGATTAGTTTATTGAGTTTCTTCACCAATTCGACAAGTTCAGAATTTAATATAATGAATTCAGTTTCTTTAATATATTTTAAATTCTTTGCTATATGTAAATGACTTCTCGTTTCACCAAGTGAGCCTTTTGCTATTTTCAAAAATCTTAAAAATTCTTTATTGCTATTTCTTTCGAATCCTTCTGCAATGTTGGCGCTTATAGATACTACTGACCGTTGAATCTTTGAACGTAAACCAAAATCAGTCACAAAATCCCCTCGATTAGTGAGCAAGTAAATCTCACTTGCGATCTCAATACTCTTTTTCCAAATATTTAACTGTTCAAAACTTCTAACTTTCATCTTCTAACTAACTAACTAACTAACTAACCAACCAACAAAAAAAAATCCCCGCATATGAATTCACAATCTGCAAATTCATATACAGGGACCGATATTCGGCGTTACCACCCTTGTTCCCGCAATTTCTCGCGGACGCTCCTTACGGCTGTTTCGGGCTTACCCGTCCGGGTCTACTTGATTTCTTCCGGCTCCTCGCTGGGGACACGTTCCAGGTCGTAGGATTGGTTCATTGTACAGCATGTGCGCGGAATTACACAAATGGTTATTCGTACCTGAGTGCATCGAGAGCAGAGATCTTGGTGGATCGGTAAGCGGGCAGGATTCCCGTGATTACGCCGACAATCACCGATAGGACGATTATGAACAGGACAAAGTATGCGGGAACGTACGTTACTTCGAATGTACCTACCGCCCCGCTTTTGGAAGCGACAACGGTGATCACTTGCGAAAGCAATTTTCCCACGAGGTAACCGCCCAATAAACCTCCCACTCCACCGCCGATTCCCATAAGCATCGATTCCGTGAGGAATAAGCTTTGCACTTCACTAGATTGCATTCCGATCGCTTTCATGAGACCGACTTCTTTCGAGCGTTCCAGAAGAGATACCGTAAGGGTATTGAACATGCCGAGGCATGCCACTGCCATTGCGATAAGCCCGACGACACCGAACAGCAATCGCGCATTTCTGAATATTGTTTCGATTTGGCTGATGGTGTCAACGAGCGATGTAGTCTTGAGCCCCAGTCCTTCTAGTTTTTTGCGAATCTCAGGCAGATCTTTTTCGGATCGCGCAATAATCCTGGCTTGCGAGTAGTATTTCGTTCCGAGCTGCGTTAGGTCGTCGATATGGATGTACAGGACGGGGTTTTGCGTATCCTCCACGATGCCGGCTATCAAATACGGGATAGCTGTAGAGCTGACGCGAGCGGTATCGCCTAAAAGATCCTTCGTTAGCAGAAAGGTTAGGGAGACCTCTTTACCGATAGCATTCCCCCGATTCAATCCTATCAATGAAAGGAACGAATCGTTGACGAGAACTTGCCGTTTCGTTCGAGGCGTTACTGCTATTGTCCGAATGTCCGCGTTATTTACGAAATCCGCATCTTGGGCGCCTTTTTCGTTTTTTATCTCGAGTACGTCGTCTTTGGTCGAATACGTTTCTGATAGATTATCGCCGACTTTCGGGGAAATCGAGGATTCGCGGATATACTCCGGTAGAACGCCATAGACCGCAGCGCTCGAATTTGCGTTAGAGTAATTGACCTTCGCCACCGCACTGATAACCGGCAACGTATTCGCCACACCTTGCACTTTGTTGATGGTCGAAAGCATGTCGTCGGTAATTTTGATATTGCTTGCGACAGCTGGTGTGCCCTCAACTTGATGGGTTTCCTTAAACGTGGCTACGCGGGATATGACAAGGCGCTCCAATCCGAAACCAATCGAAACGAGAAACACTACCGCGCCGACGCCAATCGACATGCCGCCGATAGTAACGAGCGTGCGGAGTTTTTGGTGCCTGAAATTTTTCAGCGAGTAATCGACAAAATACTCTTGGGAAATAGTTTCTCCTTTGGAAATTATCTTTCTCCAGAGATTGCGGAATGATTCCGGTTGGGGCAGTTTTATGAGCAGGTAGATGATGAGCGAAAAGAGAAACCAAAGCGATTTTATGAGGATAGTCGCAAGGAAGACTGCACCTGTTGCGATTTCTTTTACGCTTCGTCTTTTTTTCGGCTTATCTATGTTTACCTCTTCGGTATCTTCTTCCGACTCGAGCGAAATCGATTCGAAACTCTTCGGAAGGGCGAGCGATTTCGATCCCTCTGTAATAAGGTTTATCGATTCGCTTGATGTATCGGAGATCCTGTCGATTCTTCCGTCGAAGACGTGTATTATCTTCGTCGCAAAGGTAAGGAGTCCCAAATCATGGGTAATCAGGATGATAGTTTTCCCGGCGTTCCTTAGGTCCTGCAATAGTTTCATCAATCCCAAGCCGCTTTTGTAGTCCAAATTTCCAGTAGGCTCATCAGCGACGATAATTTCGGGGTCGGTTACCAATGCCCGCGCTAAAGATATTTTCTGTTGCTGTCCCGAGGACAACTCAGAGGGATTATATTTAGCCCATTTTTGCATACCTACCCGCTTGAGCTGCTCCATCGCCCTTGCCAGCGTCGTTTCGCGAGGCACTCCCCTGAGCGCGAGCGGAAAAGCTACATTCTCGACAACGTTTAGCGATTTTATCCAGTAGGGCTGCTGGTAGATAATACCTACCTTCTTTTTACGGTACGACGATCTTCGATCCTCCCCTCCCGAATACAAGTCTTCGCCGAAAACGGTCACCTTACCGGTGTCCGGAACTTCCAGCCCGATCAGGATATGGAGGATCGTAGATTTGCCGCATCCTGAGGGCCCGAAAAGAATTACGAAGTCGTTTCGGTCTATGGAGAACGCGACGTCGTGAAGCACATGAACTGATTTCGATCCGACCGTAAACGATTTGTTGATTCCCTCTACGATGATTTTATGCCAATCGATCGTATCGTTTGGTACGCTCTTCGCCGTAGGTTTTTGTCGCTGATTCGTTTTCACCGTTAAAAGCTGCCTAAGAACTTAAATATATCGCTCAAGTTTCCGAGCACGAGTTCGAGTGCCGATTTAGAAGGTTTTGGCGTGATCGTCACCGTATCTTGAGAAAAGCCTTCGTTAGCGGCTTTATCCTTGGATACTGCCCGAACATGGTAAACCTGCGAAGTCGAGAGGTTTGAAAGCACGACGATATGGTTATATGTCAAATTCGTGTCCTCCGGGCTTCGTTGCGCGTATGCCCCCTCTGGTCCTTCCCCAAATTCTATCTGCGAGGTTGACGGCTCGTCGGTATCCCAGGAGATGACGAGCTGGGCTTTCGCTTGGTCCGATTGGCCTCCGTCCAATACGGTAGTCCCTTCGATCTTAAGGTTCAAGATCGCTGGCGGCCTCGTATCCGTGGAGGTATTAAATGTTACTTGATCTGATTGCGCGCTATTGCCGAATTTATCGGTACCCTTGATAACAAGCGCGTATGCGGTTTGGGCAATTAGGTTTTTGATAACGAGCTTGTGCGTTCCCTTGACTTGCGTAAGATTGATTTCGTCCCGTTGCAGGGCCCGATCGCTTATTGGCCAATACGTCGCGACTGACGTTACGTCGGTATTCGATTCCCATGAGACTTCGACGGTCGGTTGCGCAGTCCCCTTTATCTCCTGTATCTTGATATTCGAAACTTTCGGCCTCGGTAGGGTCGTGAAGCTCAAGATAGTTCCTTTATATTCGAATCCTTCGCTATCAAGTGAATTGATCTGATAGAAGTATTTCGTTCCGTCATCGAGGCCTGATAAGTCGGTTGTATAGGTCGACTCTATTGAGGAGGTTTGTATTTCCTTGTATCCTCCAAAATTCGCAGTCTTTCCGTATAGGATCCTAACTCCGCTTGCTCCTTTCGTCGTGAACTTCAATTGCGCGCTGGAAATCAGAACATTTTGAACGACGGCTTCCTTGATTACGGGAGCGGCGACGGTCGTAAACGACTTTTCTTCTGAGATGCCGAGATTGCCGTCCTCGTCTGTCCACTTGGCTCGATAGAAATATGTCGATCCAGGCTGCAAATTCGAAAGCACGATCGTATGCTCTTTCACCTGATCGGAGGACGCATTCTCAACTTTATCGTACGAATCGTGTTTCAAACCGATTGCGACCTTGGAGTCGGCGGTTCGTTCGGTGGTCCAAACGATTGTCGCTTTTCGCGTCGTAATGTTGAGCGCCGTAGGCTCACCTACTAGCGAAGCCGGTACTGTAAATTTGCCTGTCGGATATTTCGTCGAAGTATTCGAAACGGCCGAGCAGTTGTTCGCGTTATCGCATGCCTTTACGCAGTAGTAGTAGTTCTGCTGCTTAAGTCCAGTATCGATATACGACGTTCCCGATGTGGAAGCGAGGAGCGTATACGAGGAGAAATCGGTGGAGCATTGCTTGTCCTTTACGGATCTGTATATCTTGTATTGTTTGACGCCCGCGCCGCTGTACTCCGGTTCGTCCCAGATGAGCGAGAGCCTCCAATTCTTGGTCGCCTTCGTTGAAACATCGGTTGCTTCGAAATTCCTTGGAACTCCAGGAGCCGAAGTATTGGCGTAGAAATCGACGGTTGCATAGTCGTCGTAATTGATGTTGCCCGCCTCGTCTTTCGCAACGACGTAAAATTTATTCCGCCCCGGCTGTGTAGCGTACGCATCTTGTGCAAGCGAGAGGTCACTCGTCCAGGTGCAGCTCTCATCGGTGGGTATGCTGTTGACGGTATAGCAATATTGAAGTCCGGATTCCGATCCGCTGTATGTCGCCGGCTTTTGCCAGACGAAAGAGAACTTATTGAGATCGTTCGATACGGGATCCACCTCGAGCATCGTAGGGGCGGAAGGAGCGTCTGAGCTGTACTTCAATAGTACGGTAACGTGCGTCGTCGTGTAATTGCATGCAGTATCGAAGGTCCTGAGGAAAAACGTGTTCTCACCGACATTCAGGGCGTCGTATTCTGGGTCGAGCGTATACGTACCGGTCGTGATTAAATCTGAACAGTTTTGGGTACCCGAATGAGCGCTGCCCGACCACGTGCCGGAAGATCCGATTTTGTATTGGTATCCAAGAACTCCCGAATGAGCATCGGTCGCTGTATTGTTTCCTTGCGTCGGCCATGTCACGGTAAAACTCGTCAGTTCCCTTTGGAACGCTTGCGGAGCTGATAGCGCAGATGGATTGGTTGGAACGACGTTATCAAACCTAAAGTGGAATGATGCCGTAGTCGGGAAAAGATTCCCCGTATTGTCGATCGATTTGATGTTCAAGTAATACGCGCTGTTTGATGCGCTGAGCCACGGATTTCCCCTAAGAGAAAGGTTCGAGAAATCGATTGCAGTATCCGAAGTAATGAATTGGCACGATGTTCCGCCTGTCGAAACAGGGCTGGTTCCGAGTACGCCTTTCGATGTAGCCGGATCGCCGTTCTGGTCGGTACCCAAGTACAAACAGTACCCCTTCAATCCAGAGCCGCCTGCGTTATCGCCTCCTGCATCCCACGTAAATGTCGGCGAAGAATCGTTAGTCCAGTCATTTAGGTCTACGATCGCCCCGCTTGCGTTTTTTCGCATGCCGATATTGGCGGCATTTGATGAAGGCGGAGTATTATCCTGTACGTAATGGATAGAACCGGAGGCAAACGTTGGGGTAGAAGCCTGAGTCGATGAGTTAAGGGTAGCCTGGAGCTGCATATACCGAGCAGCAGGCGATTGTATTGAATGGTTTGGTGCGGTACCCGTAACGGGGGTATAGCTTGACCAATTGCTCCCATCGGGAGAGGTTCTTGTTTGGAATGCGATACTATTACCCGATAACGTTTGCGATGCGACGAAATTCGGATCCGCCCCCCATTGCCCGTTGCTTGTAAGGTCGAGCGTTGGAGAGGTCCATGTTCCCGAAGAAAGGTATTTTGCCGTATTCGCAGTTCCCATTGTTTGGGTAAAATATGCGGTGTTGTAGATGCTCGTAATTTCGTTTGCTGAAAGTACACCGTCAAATAGCCTGAAGTCCCCGATCGTGCTGTTGGAAACCGGATATTCCGAAACGGTTGTGCCGATCGAGTACGTAGCAGGAGTGGTATACGAGTAATACGTCGTGGTGCTTTGAAGCGTTCCGTCGATATAAAGCTTCTTGGTTGCAGCCCCGAGATCCCATGATGCAGCAATATGATGCCACTGGTTGGCAGTCCAAGCGCTGTCGATGTATTGACCGACCGCGGAGTTGCTTGCACCGGGCTGATCAAAGTAGATCACGCCTGAAGCGTTGGTGGAATGGGAAATGCGGAGCGACCGGTTCGTCAACGCCCATAGGTTACCCGAAAGCGATGCTGGAGGTACGTTATATTTGACCCAGAACGATACGCTGCCTGCCTGTTGGCTGAATGTATCGGTCGAATATTGCAGCGAAGCCGCGGCTCTCGTACTAGTGCTTGCGTTCGCGGTGCCGGTCCACGCGTAATTCGATCCCATACTGCCATCGGCGTACGATGTCGGATAGGTTTTTATTTCCAGCTGTATCCCATCGATCAACACGTCTCCGTTTGCGGCATTTACGTTGAACTTGGTGTCGAGACTCGTGCCGGTAGCGGGCACCGAACCGCAGGTGTAGAGGTATGTCCATGCATTGTTTGCCGTAGTCGATGACGAGAATGTAGTCGTTGCGGTTCCCGTGAAGATAAGGCTCAATCCTGCGGCAGTGCCTGAGGCGGACCTGACCCATGCGCTATAGCAGAAGTTGCTTCCTGACGACATGCCGAACGTCGCGATCGGCATCCTGCCTTGATGCCGTATGGTGATGCTACCGCTCGCATTCGACTGTACACGAAACGACGCGCTCCCGAACTTGGAATCTGAAGTGTACCGGGAAAGCGTACAGCCTGCAGAGTTATCGTAACAGCCCCACGTCGATGTATCCACCTCGGCTGAAGGATTCGTTATATAGTTCGTTGTTGAATCCTCAAGGTATACTCCGCGATGCGCAATGTAATTTTGCATCGCGACATACCCGTTATCTGAAGAGTTCGTATCGACTCCGGCAACTCCATTAGCATACGTTGGCCCATTCGTGAGCGTACCGGGATGATTCGCACCGCTCGCATCAAAAGCCTTCAGGAGGTTTCTCGCATCAGAGCCCGATTCGTCGAAATGGTACAGCAACGTCATTGTCCCGTCGGATACAATCGGAGATGGATTTCCACTGTTGTACAGCGAACTGACTTCTGATGCCGATAGCGCCCTGCTCCAGACGCCAACTTCGTCGATTCGTCCGCTAAAGTAGCCTGCGCCGTTACCAACCATTGTCGTCGTGTTAGGCGCATCATTCGTAAATGTTGTCGATATCTCTTGTACTCCGTTCAAATAAACGGTGACGGATTTATTGTTGTTGATGGCGACAACGTGATACCAAGTGTTTTTCAGTAATGTCGTGGTGCCTTGAATATGCCCTACTCCTGATCCTTCGAAAACGTCGATTTTCGGAGTCGTGCCGCTGACATTCAAGACTTCCAACATGAATCGACCGGCTGCGCCATTGTATTGGGAGAACAAAACATGATCCATGGAGCCGGTCGTCCTGAATAAATTAGCGTTAAACCAAAGCGATATCGTATACGTAGAACCCAAAAGATTTGTTCCCGCATTTACGTAGTCGTCGATACCGTCAAGGCGAAGCGCGCTTTTGTTCGCACTGTACCGGATGGCACCACTTGCCGTCGAGGGCGCGACGCCACCCAAGCATGTCGTCGTGTCGTTGAACGAACACGCGTTTACTGCCTTCTTGCCGCCAACCGAATATGCTGCCACCGCTCCGTTGTTGAATGTAGGATCATCCGTAGCGGAAGAGCTGTTTGCTCCGAGCGTACCGTTAACGCCATAGGAACTGGAATCGCCAATCGTCTGTCCCGAACCTTCATTGAATTTCCAATAGCCCTTGAGGTTACTGAATAAACTATCGTCAGATTCAAGCTGCGTATTCATTCGAGCTGCTATCTGCTGAGAACTCAAGGCGATATCCCAAATTGCCACATCGTCGATAAAGCCGGCGAACGTCGATCCGCCAGCGGTGTCGCCAATACGCAACGACTTCGCATTGATGGCTGGGGTAATCGATTGCGTTACCGGAGATCCGACCTGGATTCCGTTCGAGTACAGATTGAGCGCTGATCCGTCCCAAGTCATCGCGATGTGGTACCACGAACCGGGGGTTATCGCCTGACTTGACGTGGAAATGCTCGTCGTACCGTTTCCCAGCACCCCCATGATATTTGCTTGCCCAGAACCGGAATTGACAAAACCGTAATTCGTCGTTGCGGAGGTGCCCGTATCGTTCTTCCAGATTGGTGCAGCTAAACCGGAAGGCGTTGAGGTGTATTTTACCCAAAACATAATCGTGCCGGTCGTGGTGAGGTTCAATGCGTTAGAAGAAGGCAAATCGACGACATCGTTGGATCCGTCGAACGAAAGAGTCTTTTCGGTGGGCATGCTTTGGGCGCTCGCTGAAGCGTTGCCGTAATACAAAAAATAATTGGTACTGTCGGTCGAGCCTGCGGTTAGATCTGCCTGAATCGGGAATTTCACCAAGGTAGCCACAGAGTTGCTGCAGGTTGAGGCACCAGATGCAAGGGTGTACGAGCGAGGCAAGTCAGTGGCGTTTTGATAGTTCATCCGTAAATCATTGCAGTCTGATCGAACAGATTCGAGTGTCGAAGTGTTTACGGTCACCTGAATCGTCGTTCCCGAAACGATCGTAGCTGCCGAGGTGTTCTTTATCGTCACTTGACGCTTGTAGTTCCAGTTCAAGTTCCACCAGCTCGAATTTTTATCAAGTGTTATCGAATTCGCGGTAACAATAACCCCAGACCCCGTACCGCTCGTTAAGGATGTATTGCCCCCGTTTCCGATAACATAATTCGTTTCCGATAGTGCGTGGGTAGGTTTGACGAACGTGTTCGGCATTGCAAGAACGAATCCTGCGACCAATCCCAAGAAAATGAAAACCAGTCCGGACACATCGAATTCAAAATGGGATATCTTTATCTTCTTCGAAAAGGCGTACTGTGC